>JALYYD010000063.1 GCA_030946775.1 Gemmatimonadota bacterium | reverse complement strand
GTTACTTCCGGAGATTCAGCAGAGTGGCGACCACTTCGTTGACCCGCGCCTCGAGCTCACCGGTGGTAGAGCAGTGGATGAGATTTCCCCCCATCGTCGGCGACGTCGCCGTCGCGTCCATCACCGTCGCGACCTTTGACGTTCCATCGTCCACCTTCTGAATCTGGGTCGCGATGTTCATCGAGATCTGGTAAGTGTCGGCGTTCGGGCCGGTGCCGTCATCGCCGCATCTCAGATAGTTGCGCATCGGAATTCTGCCGATCGACCGTCTGACGTTGAACCCCTGATTGCCGGCCAGCTTCGCGTCCGCCGCGACGATGGTAAGCGGAATGCCTATCTCCGTGTAAGCCGGCGCGACCTGGGCCCACGCGCCTTCCGGTGATGCGGCAAGCGGGAGTACCACCGGCTCCGACTCGGCGACCATCGAAAGTTTCGCAAACGTGCCCGTCGTGACACCCGCAATGTTGGTCGTGGTGGACTGCGCGGAGCTGCCGATGTTCGTGGAGCTCGCGCACCCAAACGCGGAGAGGAGAAGAAGGAGCGAAGTGCGTGGCATCTGAGAGACCCTCGAGTGGATGGTTCGCTGTGAAAACTCTAGGATATTCGCGCGCCTATGAACGTGCCCACATAGTACCCGACGATGGCGACTCCAACTCCCACGACGAACATGTCGAAACCCGACCGGAACACGCTTCTTCCCGTAAACACGGACCGCGCGGCGCCGACGAGAAAGTGCGAGAGCATCGCCAGCACAAAAGAGACGACTATCGCCGTCGTTCCGTGCCAGATGAAAAACGGAAACACCGGGATCACCGCGCCGAGCGCAGTGGCAGTGCCCGTGATCCAGGCCTCGCGGAAGGGCGACATGTTGAATTCGCCGATCTTCAGCTCTTCCTGCACCTGCTCCTTCTGCATCAGCGCCGGGTCCTGCATTATCTGTGTCGCAAGATCGAACGCCGTGTCGCGCGACATACCCTTCGCTTCATAGATGATGGCGAGCTCGTCGCGCTCGATTTCCGGCATCAGCTCGACTTCGTCCTTCTCCATCGCGATCTCGTACTCGTACACCTCGCGCTCGCTCTTTGCGGCGAGGTATCCACTCGATCCCATGCTCAGCGCGTCGGCGATGAGGCCGGCCACTCCGGCGACGACGACCGCCTGATGCTGATTTGCCGCCGCCGCGCCGATCACGCCCGCGACAAGTCCGAAGTTCGCCGTCAGCCCGTCGTTGAATCCGTACACGACGTTGCGCAGGTATCCGCCAGACTCCGTCTTGTGCCACGGCTCGCCCTGCTTTCCGGCGATGTCTCCGAGAGTAGTCGCGTGCTCGGCCGATTCGCGCGCCAGTTTGAGCGCTTCAGGTCCGCCCGGTGAGCCCCGTGGCGTGGCGCGGTACATCTCGAGGTACGCTTTGACTTCGCGCCCCTCCTCTTCGAGGAGCATTGGAAGGAGGAAGCTGGGGCCGAAGAAACGGCCCAGCAGAGCGAGGAGGCGAGTCCGTCCACTCGGCTTGAACGTCGGGACGCTGCGGCCGTTTTTCTGGAGCAGGTCCGCCCAGATGACGAGATGGCGGTCTTCGACCTCGGCGAGTCGCGCATAGATGTCCTTCTTCTTCGGGTCGTGCTCGGCGGCGGCTAGCAGCCGGTAGAGGTAGGCGGCGTCCGCCTCGTCCTGCCAATGGTGGAGGAACGAGTCCAGGTCGGGCGGGCGGCGCTCCCCTCCCTCGGAGGGGGGCTGTACGGGGGAAACCAGTGAAGCGGCCATCAATAGAATATCACCCTCAACCCCCGAATGCGCACGGCAACCCTCTTTGCCACAATGTTGTCCTATCCGGCAGTACCACACTTACGGAGAAAATGATGAGACCACCAACGATATTTGCCGGCGCTGCAATGATGATCGCGACTGCTGCCGGCGCCCAGACCGCCAGGGTGAAGAGCGATTCAGGATGCGTCACGAGCTCCACCGGCAATGTTGAGTGCCGAGTGATCGTCGGCGGCGGGGGAAATACGATGTTCCATATGGATCACGCCCAAATGGACTCGGCGATGATGAAGCGCGCGATTCTCGGAATCGAGCTTCGCCCCACCGGCTCGAAGCGCGACACACTGGGAGTGTTCGTCGAGAGCGTGCTGCCGAAGGGACCGGCCGAAACCGCGGGAATCGTCGAAGGCGACCGCATCACGTCGATCAATGGAGTGGATCTCCGCGTCAGCGCCGCCGACGTTGACGATCCGTACACCAACGGGCTCGCCGCGCACCGCCTCACGCGGGAAGTCGAGAAGCTCACCCCCGGCGCGCGCGCGGGCCTGCGTGTGTATTCGGGCGGACGGTTCCGCGAGGTGCAGGTGACCGCCGGTCGTGCCAGCGACTTCCCGCACGAGGGTGGATTCAGGATTCACATCGGCGGCCCGGGTATGGGATTCGGTCCCGGAATGCCGGGAATGGAAATGAATCCCGAGCACATGCGAATGATGATCGAGGAAGGGATGGCGCACGGCGGCGGCCAGATGATGAAGATGCGGGCGCCGGCGGGGCCGATGAAGATGATGGCGCCGATGGGTACGGCGCGAAGGATCATTCGAATTTGACGGCCCCATCTGGGGCCCGCTCGATTCCTTTGGCTTTCTCGAATACTGAAGCAGGGAGCTGAGGGCTGGGAAGCAGTTTCGCCGGGTGCCATTCGATCGTTAAACCCTCGTTTCGGAGAAGTGTTTCTGAAACGAGGGTTTTCTTTTCGTGGGCCAGAAGAGCTCGAGGCCAGGCTGCTCCCGCTGCTCTCAACGCCCTGCTTCAGTATTCGAGGAACTCCCGTTGCGAGCGAAGCCAGCCCTGCATTTCATTACACAATGGCAGACGAGCAGGCGAAAGTTAGACTGGACAAGTGGCTATGGGCCGCCCGCTTTTACAAGACGCGCGCGCTCGCCGCCGAAGCGATCGAGGGCGGAAAGGTCGAGGTGGGCGGCTCGCGGGTAAAGCGCTCCAAGCTGGTGCAGGTCGCGGATTCAATCCGGCTCAGGCTCGGGCCATACGAACACATCGTCAACGTGACCGGACTCTCGGAACGCCGCGGCCCAGCATCTGTCGCGGCAACGCTCTACTCGGAAACCGAGGAGAGCAAAAAGACGCGCGAGGAGCTTCAGTTCAAGATGAAAGTCGCGGCCCCTCAGTTCGCATTCGATAGCGGCCGCCCCTCCAAGAAGCAGCGCCGCGACATCGAAAAATTAAGGAGGGATCGTGGATAAGGTCGTCGTCATCACCGGCGCGAGCGGCGGCATCGGAGCCGAGGTCGCGCGGCAGCTTGCTCGAGCCGGCGCGTCAGTTGCCCTCATCGCGCGCCGCGAGAAAGAGCTCGATGCGGTTACCGCGCAGTGTGGGGACCGTGCTCTTCGCATTGTCGCCGACGCCAGCGTTCGCAGCGAAGTTCAGCGCATCGCGGCGGAAACGATTGCCAGGTTCGGCCGCGTCGACGTATGGATCAACAACGTCGGCCAGGGAATCACGCGCGTGCCATCAGAGCTGACCGACGAGGACGTGGACGAGACGATGCGCGTCAATGTGAAATCGGCGCTCTACGGGATGCAGGAAATTCTTCCACACTTCAAAGCCCGAGGCGACGGCCACGTGATCAACATCTCCTCGCTGCTCGGGCGCGTACCCTTCGCGGTTTTCCGCTCTGCGTACTCGGCGTCCAAGTTTTATCTGAACGCGCTTACGGCGATGTTTCGAGCCGAGGTGCAGGCGACACACCCGAATATTCAGTTCTCTCTCGTCTCGCCCGGGGTCGTGCGCACCGATTTCGGCAGCAACGCGCGGCACGGAGGTCCCGATTCGAAATCACTTCCCGGCTCACAGAGCGCGGAGGAAGTCGCAGCGGTCATAGTCAGCGTGATCGAATCGGGAAAACCCGATCTCTACACGAGAGCCGGGTCGCAGCGGAGCATCGCCGAGTTTTACGCCAAGCTCGGAGAAGACCCGGCCTAGAACTCGAGCTGGGCTCCGAGCTCCACGACGCGGTTGGACGGAATCTGGAAGAACTCCGTTGCCGAGCGTGAATTGCGCGACATGAAAATGAAGAGATGCTTTCTCCAGTTCGCGAGCCCGCGCCGCTGCGGGTCGAAGATCAGCCGCTCGCGACCGAGGTAGTACGTGGTGTCGGCGGGATTCGCGATTATCCCGTGCTCAGCCGCCGCAGCGAGCAGTTTCGGCACGTTCGGCGTTTCCATAAATCCATAGCGCGCCTTGATGCGCCCGAATCTGTGCGGGAGGCACTGCACCTCCATCTGCTCTCCTTCGGGAACCGTCGGAACCTGCTCGGTTTTGATGGATAGCAGCACGACGTTCTCGTGCAGCACCTTGTTGTGCTTTAGGTGGTGCAGCAGAACGAGTGGCACACCGTTCGGATCGGAAGTGAGAAACACCGCCGTACCCGGAACGCGCACCGGCTTGTGCTCGGCGACGCTGGCGAGGAAGAGGTCCATCGGCAGCGATCCCTTGGAAACCAGTTTCGTCACGATGAGCCGCCCGCGCTGCCACGTCGTCATCAGGATGAACAGTCCGAGCGCGACCACGAGAGGCACCCAACCGCCCTGCAATATCTTGAGCGCGTTGGCTCCGAAGAACGCGAGGTCGATGGTCAGGAAAACAGCCGCTAGCAGACCGGCGTGAATGACGCTCCAATTCCACCTGCTTCGCGCCAGCACGTAGAAGAGGATCGTCGTGATCGCCATCGTTCCCGTTACGGCGATGCCGTAAGCGGCGCCAAGCGCGCTCGACGATTTGAACATCAGCACGACGATGATCGTTCCCACCGCCAGTGCGCGATTTACTTCCGGGACGTAGATCTGCCCCGCTTCGCGCGCCGAAGTATGAATGATGTTCACGCGTGGGCTGAACCCGAGCTGCACGGACTGCTGCGAAAGGGAAAACGCGCCCGAGATCAGCGCCTGCGACGCGATGATGGCCGCCGCCGTCGCCAGCGCGATCATCGGGTAGAGCATGATCCTCGGCGCCAGCAGGTAGAAGGGATTGAGGGAGCTTGCCGGTTCGCGCAGCACGAGCGCGCCCTGTCCGAAATAGTTGAGGAGCAGCGCTGGCAGGACGAAGACGAACCACGCGAGACGGATGGGCCGCTTCCCGAAATGTCCCATATCGGCGTAGAGCGCTTCCGCGCCGGTGACAACGAGTACGACGGCGCCAAGCAAAATGAATGCGTGGAATCCGTGATCGAGGAAGAATCGCAGGCCGTAGAGCGGATTGATCGCCTGCAGGATTTCCGGGGCGAATGTTATTTCGCGAAAGCCGAGCGATCCGATGGCGATGAACCAGACAATCATCACCGGACCGAAGATCTTTCCAACCTTGTCGGTGCCGCGGCTCTGGAAGAAGAAGAGAGCGGCGAGCACGCCGATCGTGATCGGCACGACGAGATTCTTGAACGCGGGCGTCACCACTTCCAGGCCTTCGGTGGCGCCGAGCACAGAGATCGCCGGAGTGATGATCCCGTCACCGTAGAGAAGCGCCGCGCCGATGAGCCCCAGCCAGGTGATGATCTTCTTTCGCCTGACATCGCCGTCGCGCCGGTGCTGCTGACGAATGAGCGCGAGGAGAGCGAGAATGCCGCCCTCGCCTTCGTTATCGGCACGCATGATGAACACGATGTATTTGACGCTGACGACAACGATCAGCGACCACACGATGAGCGAAAGGACGCCGTAGATGTTCGCGGGCGTTGGTCTCAGACCGTACTCAGGCTTGAAGCACTCTCGGAATGCATACAGCGGGCTCGTGCCGATATCGCCATAGACGACACCGGTTGCGAGCAGCGTGAGTTGTGCGAGACGGCGGCCGGCCGGGTGAGAGTCTGCGCTAGTGCTGATTGGGCGACCTTAGTGTGTGTGTTCTTGAACTCTGAATCTTTCCGACTCCGTCATCAATGGCAAGTCTCATTTCTTGAGTACCCGGAACGGGGGCTGAGCGTGGCACTGCCATTGCAATTATGAAGGGAAAAGTAGTGGCACGCCAAACATTGTTCAGGAGGCTTCAAATGGGAGATCTCAACAACAAGGGCGTCGGAAACGAAGTCGAAGGCGCCGCGAAGGAAATGAAGGGCAAGCTTCGCGGGGACCTGGGCGACGCGACGGACAACACCAGCGAGCACATCAAGGGCCGCGCCGAGCAGCTCGAGGGTAAAATCCAGAAGAACTTCGGAAAGGGCGAGCAGAACGCCGATCCGGACAACAACCGCTAGCGCGCAACAGATCCCGAATGGAAAAATGGCCGGCGCATCGCGCCGGCTATTTTTTTATCTCCAGCGGCTATTTCGAGTCTGGTTTCGCCGCTGCGCTCCACCGGCTGCGGCGCCGCTCCAGGTCCTTCTTCGCGGCATCGCGCATTCTGTCGAACTCCACCTGCTGCTTCGGGTCCAAGAGGCGTTTGATCTGCTCGTGAGTGGAGTCGCTCACCGCGCGCGCAGCGGCCCCTATTGAATCAAGCTGCGGGCGTACGGGTTTGTACAGCGCGACGATCTGCCGGTGCCGCTCCACCATCAGGGAATCAATGGCTTTTTTCTCGGCTGGATTCAACTTCAGCTCATCCGCCATTCTGGAGCGGAAATCGCCGCGTCCGCCCGAATCCCGGCCCCACGAATGAGCCATCCTGTCGGCGGTGAATCCGAGGGCGGCGCCGACGACGAACGCCGCGACGAGGAAAGCGAGCGCATATCCTTTCGAGTTTTGCATTTGCGATTGCTCAGTGAGAAAGAACGTAGCCAAGCGTGGCGTCGCGCTGCGTGCTTCCATCACGCGGAAGATCCAACAGCTGCGCCGAGGCCGGAATGGCGTCCGCGACCATCGGCTGCGTGAACCCTTCATAGGTCGAGCGCAGCTCTGCCTGATCCATTCGCGACCAAACCGCACCGGCGACCGCTAACAGAAGCGCCGCTGCGGCAAGCCCCGGCGCCGCCCAATGGGCGAGAACCGAATACCACGCGCCGTCGCGGGATACGCTCGCCGCCGCGGAGGCGATCCGTGACTCGAGCGAATCCCAATACCCCGCCTCCGCCGGCGCGGCATACAGGCTCCGCATCCCCGCGATCACGGCTTCGTCGAGTTCATCGTTCGAATGAATGTCCACTTTCCTTCCTCCTCAAACTCTCAAATTCGCAAGCAGCCCTTTCAGCTTCTGCCTCGCGTGGTGAAGATCGGAGCGCGCCGTTCCACCCGGTATTCCCAGCAGCTCGCCGATTTCGGCGTGCGTAAAACCTTCGATATCGTGCAGCACCAGCACCGCCCGCGCCCGCTCCGGAAGAGTCGCCAGCGCGTCCCGCAGCCGCTCGCTCAACTCTCTGTCCTCGGCCGGATCCCTGAATGCGGAGGCATAGGTGTCAGAGAGCTCTTCCGCCGCCCTCACCTTTCTCCTCCGTGAAAGATCCAGCGCCGCATTGGCCACGATCCGGTTCAGCCACGCGCCGAAGCTCTGTCCGGCATCGAATCTGTCGAGCGCTTGATACGCGCGCAGAAATCCTTCCTGCACCGCGTCCTCTGCGTCCTCGTGCGTCATCACCACAGCGCGCGCCACCAGATACGCGCGGCGCTGGTGAATCCGGACCAGACCCGAGAAACCCTCACGGTCCCCGGCTTTCGCCCGCGAAACCAGATCGTGTTCCTCGTCTGAAATACGCGCCAGGCCCGCGTTGCGTTGAGAAGTCGCGGTTTGGGGCGCAGAGCCCGGTATCGGAACCTTGGAGCGCGTGGTGACCCCCACTAGGTCTTCGAGAATCTGAGCATCACTGGCTGTAGCGTAATCTGGCTGTTCACGAGCGCCAGCGCCTCCCGCTCATTTGCTCTTTGTATCGATATGCACCGTGACGGAAAGACCGGGGCGGAGCGGACGGCCTGCGCTGCAAGCGCGCGTAACCTTGATTCGAACGGGCACTCTCTGCACCACTTTGGTGAAGTTGCCGGTCGCGTTATCGGGAGGCAGAAGCGCGAATTTCGCGCCTGTCGCGCCGCTCACGCTCTCGACGACTCCCTCTCCACTGCATCCGTATGCGTCAATGTCGAACTCGGCGTGCTGGCCGGGACGAATCGTCGCCAGCTGCGTCTCCTTGAAGTTCGCCGTCACCCACACCCCCGTGTCGGCGACGATGCTCATCACCGGCTGTCCCGCGGCGATGAGCTGTCCCACCTCGACCTGTTTCTTCGCGACGATGCCCGACGCGGGCGCCGTGATGTGCGTGTACTCGAGCTGCAGCTGCGCATTGTCGCGAATCGCTTTCGCGCTTTGCGAGCGGGCGGACGCCATCCTCACACCGGCTTGCGCGGTCGCGATGCCGGCCGTCGCCGCTGAAGCCTGCCGTTCCGCGGCGAGGAGATTGGCCGACGCGGATGACGCAATCGCCTGCGCGGCGTCAAGCTGCTGACGGGAGATGATCTGCTTCGACGCCAGCTCGCGGGCTCGCGAAAGATCCGCTTCCGCTTTCCGAGCGTTGGCGCGGGCGGCGAGCACCTGTGCATCGAGCGCGGCGCGCTGTCCGCTCGCCGTTTGGACCTGTGCTTCTGCCTGGCCCGCCATTCCGCCACCACCGGACACCGCCTCGGCGCCGAGAAAATCCGCGTTCGATTGAGCGAGACGGAGACGATAATCCGCGTCGTCTATTTGAACGAGGAGATCACCCGCCTTCACCGGCTGGTTCTCAACTGCGGTCACGGACTTCACGTATCCGCCGACCTTGGAGATGACCGGGACGATGTGACCGTCGACCTGCGCGTTGTCCGTGCTCTGATGCGCGCGCGAGTAGCTCCAGTGATTGAACGCCCAGACGATTGCGACGAGCAGCAGCACGCCGACGATGGGCAGCACGAACTTCTTCTTGTTCGAGGGCTCGTCCGGAGCGGTTTCGTCGTCGGCGGAAGTATCTGGTCTGGCGGCGCTGGTCATTTGCTTTCCCTTGATTGCTGAATTGTCGTTGTCTGAATCGTTCTAGCGAATTGCCGAGGCGGTTCCGGTCGCGCGGGCAAGCGAGACCCGCGCGATGTCATAGGCGGTCTCGGCGTCTATCACCAGTGAGCGCGACGTGGTGAGAGCGAGCGATGCGTTCACGACGTCGGCGTTACCCGCCACACCGGCGTTGAATCGCTCTCTCGCCTGCGAGAGCTCCTGCTCTGCTAGTGAAAGCCGCTCGCGCGCGGCGTCGAGCTGCTCCCGCGCGCCGCTCAGATCCAGCATCGCGCCGTGCACGTCGGCGGAAGTCTGCAGCTCGAGATCGCGGAGGCGCGCGCGCGACTCCGATGCGATCGCCGACTGCGCCTGGATTCGTCCTTCGCGGCGGAAACCGTCGAAGAACGGAACCGTGAGCTGAATCCCCCACGTGTACGTATTGAGCAGCCGCTGGCCCACCTTGCCGATCGCACCGTCGTCGGCGACGAGCCCGAGCGTCGGATAACGCTCGGCGCGAACAGCCGAAATGGACGTCTGTGCGGCGCGGAGGCGCTGGACTTCGGCGCGGAGATCGGCGCGCGTGCTCATAGCCTGCGCGACCAGCATCGCTTCGTCGGCGATTGGCGTTTTCACGTTCGCGCCGAGCGAATCGAGGAGGATGACGCGAGTGTTGGCGGGAAGCGAGAGAGCACGCGCAAGATCGAGCTGTGCGCGGTCGCGCGCGTTTCGCGACGCGATGAGACTCGCCTTCGTCGCGGCGAGCTGCGCGCGCGCGCGTGTGACGTCGAGCCCGACGCCGGTTCCCGCCTGAAGCTGAGATTGGGCAATGCGGAGCAAATCGTTGGCGAGCGTGGTGTCCGCCTGGCGGGCGCGCAGGTCCGCTTCGGCTCGCATCGCGCGCACGTACGCAAGAGCGGCGGTGCCGGCGGCGAACTCGGCTGCCTGGTCTGCATCGGCGTTGCTCGAGCGCACGGAAGCTTTCGCGGCGCGCAGGCGCGCGAGCGCGCCGGCGTCGAAGAGATTCGCCTGAACCTTGCCGCGAATGTCAGTGGTGTTGATCGGACCTTCGACTTGTCCGCGCGGATCGAAGAGCGGCTTCTGCCCCGGGACAGTGGGGAACTCAATGCCGAGAGTGGAAGTGTTGAAAGTCCGTCCCGCCTCCTGAATGTAGGAGCTCAGATTCGGAAGGAGGTCGGCGCGGCGCTCGCGGACGCGCGCTTCGGCTTCGTCAACGCGCAGCTGCGCGATTTCCACATTCGCGTTCTGTCTGGAGGCGATGCGAACGGCGTCGCCGAGTGTGAGCCGCTGCACGGTCGAATCCTGGGCGCGAATGGCCGGCGCCAGCGAGAGCGAGGCGACTGCGAGGGCCGATAGTCCGAAAAATTTCATTGCTTGGTGAGTGGGGGCGAGCATCAGGCGCCGTCTGCCTGGGCGGCGGACGTTGAATGCGGACGCAGCGCGCTGAAGTAAAAATCATTGATGTCCGCGAACGCGCGCTCGTCGTCACGTCCTTCGAGCACGGGCAGGCACTCGCGCTTGTCGCACCACACCCCGTTCATCACGAAAAGGGCCACGAGCATCCGGGCGGCGGCGGCGGGGTCCGTCTCACGAAACTCGCCCGCGTCTATGCCGCGTCGAATTATCCCCGTGATGAGCCGCATTCCGCGCGCGATGACTTCCTCGGCGTAGAAGCGGGCGAGGTCAGGGAACTGGTGGAGCTCGCCGATGACGAGGCGATGGATCGTGGAGAAGGCGGGGGTGCGGACGAAGTCCCAGTGGCGCTCCATCACCGCTCGGAGCTGCTCGGCGGCACTGCCGCTGCTGGGGCGCTGTTCGCCGCGCTCGATGGCCGCGATGGACGTCTCGCGGATCATCTCCTTGAAGAGCGCTTCCTTGTTCTCGAAGTACAGGTAGATGGTGCCCTTGGAAACCCCGGCGCGGACGGCGATGTCCTCGAGGCGGGTCCTGGCGAGCCCCTTCTTGCCGAAGACCTCGAGAGCGGCGTCGATGATCTGTCCCGGGCGGTGCTCGGGTCGACGCTTCCAGCGTGGAGTACGGGCTTTGTGGGGGGTCTTGGTGGCCATTTGTTTATATCTAACTGACTGGTCAGTAAGATTAACCGGGGCCCGAAGGATTTGTCAACTGCACAGAACCGGATGCGAGAGCTGAGTAGGTAAGATCCGGGGGATGAGGGTAGTGCCGCAGGACCCTCCTACTCGTCATCAGAATGAAGCGTTCGGTCTTGCGGTCGTACCCTAAACCCTCGCCCCTTACCTACACACAACCCGCATCCGGTTCAGTTGCAGTTCTCAGTCGTGTTGCCTTAGTGCTGCCCTGCCTCGGCCGCTTCCTTGTCCTTGTACTTCGCGTTCGTCAGGATCACGATCGTCGTGACTCCAAGGAACAGCACCACCAGGCCAAGCACGAATCCGGTGAGCGCCGCGCTGAGATCGGTCTTCTTCTTAGCCATTGGCTTTCGCTCCGTCGCTGATCCGGATGCTCTTGATGGTGTCGTTCTGGGCGATCTTCGGAATCACGTCCAATCCCGTCGTCACCTGGCCGAAGACGGTGTGCACTCCGTTCAGATGGCGCGTCGCGCCTTCGTCGAGGACGATGAAGAACTGGCTGCCGCCGGTGTTCTTGCCGGCGTGCGCCATCGACAGCGCACCAACCTGGTGCTTGTGCGGATTGCCGTCGGTTTCGCAGGGAATCTTCCAGCCGGGGCCGCCAGTCCCGACCGGTCCCTTGGCGTGCTCTCCGCCTTTCGAGTACGGGTCGCCGCCCTGGACCATGAAGCCCGGAATGACCCGATGAAACTTCGTCCCGTCGTAAAAGCCGGAGTTGGCCAGCTTCTCGAAATTCGCGACTGTCTTCGGGGCGTCGGTCTCGAAGAGGTCGGCCGTCATTGTGCCGCGATCTGTCTCTATGGTTGCTTGTTTTGTCATCTCGGGGGTCGGTTGTTCAGAGTGAAAAGAATAACATCAAACCCTGCTGGACGGGCAGATGTCGCTCAACACGCACATCTCGCATTTCGGGGACCGGGCAAGGCAAACACGCCGGCCGTGGAAGATGAGCAGATGGGAAAGCTTCGCCCAGACCTTTCTGGGGAAGAGCTTCATCAGCACGAGCTCGACTTTCACAGGGTCTGTTTGGCGGGTGAGTCCAAGGCGGAGCGAGAGTCTGCCGACGTGGGTGTCCACGACCACTCCTTCATTGATCTCGAAGGCGTTACCGAGGATGACGTTCGCGGTCTTTCGGCCGACCCCGGGGAGCTTCGTCAGCTCCGCCATCGTCGAGGGGATCTTTCCGCCGTGTCGTTCGACAACCGCGGCCGCCATTCCCAAAAGACTCTTCGTCTTGTTGCGAAAGAAGCCGGTGCTGCGGATCAGATCCTCGAGCTCCTCGGGTTTCGCGCTCGCAAGCGACTGCGCGTCCGGGAAGCGCTTGAACAATTCCGGCGTCACAAGATTCACACGCTTGTCGGTGCACTGAGCGCTGAGAATCGTCGCCGTCAAGAGCTGAAGCGGATTCTCGTGATCGAGCTCGCAGTGCGCGTCGGGATACTCCTTTTCGAGCCGAATGTGGATGAGATCCGCGCGCTCCTGCACTGCGGGAACGATCTTCTTTCGGCGACGCGTGACGCGCGCAGCGACTTTCTTCACTACTTCCTCCTCGCGCGGGCAAAGGCGAGCACGCCCGCCGAATCGCGGGCGTTCAGAATGTTCGCCGCCTCGAGCCACCCCTTTCTCGCCATCCCGATTCCGAAGTGAACGTTGTCGAGACCCGCGGTCGAATGCGCGTCTGGGCCGATCTCGAACGTTACTCCGCGATCCTTCGCCGCGTGGCAGTAGCGCCAATCGATGTCCAGACGCGCAGGATCGGCATTGATTTCAATCGCAACGCCGGTGTCGGCCGCTTTCTCGATCACTGCCCCGAGGTCGATTGAATAACCTTCGCGAGAAAGCAGAAGCCGCCCGGTGGGATGCGCCAGTATCGTGAGGTGCGGATCATCCATCGCAGCGAGCACGCGCGCCGTCATCTTCTCGCGGTCCATCGAGAATCGGGAGTGAATCGAACCGATGACGAAATCGAACCGGCCGAGCAGCGCGGAATCGTAGTCAATCCGACCGTCGGCGAGGATGTCGGCTTCGATTCCCTTTAGTACCGTGAAACCGCGCATTTTCGAGTTGACTTCATCGATCTCGTCGTGCTGGCGCAGCACCGCGTCGCGCTTCAAGCCGCCGGCGTAAAACGCCGCCTCCGAGTGATCCGAGATCCCGATGTAGCTCCAGCCGCGCTCACGCGCCGCCTCCGCCATTTCGGCGATCGTCGCCGTGCCGTCCGAATAATCGGTGTGGCAGTGAAGCACGCCGCGAAGGTCGTCGAATGTCACGAGCTCGGGCAATGCGCCATTTAGCGCGGCTTCGATTTCGCCGCGCCCTTCACGAAGCTCGGGCGGAATCGGCTTCATTCCCAACGCCTTGTAAAAAGCGTTCTCGCTTGCCAGCCGAACCGCTTTCCCCTTCTTCGTAACGAGGCGGTCGCCATCGAGCGCGAACCCGTTCTTCTCGAGATGTTCGAGAATCTGATCCACGTGCTCGTGGCTTCCCGTCGCGCGCCAGAGCGCGACTGGGAACTCTGCTTTCGTCGCGCAATGGATGTCGAACAGCGTGCCATCCACGAACTCGATCATTGCCGATCTTGCGTCAGCAGAGCGCTTCGCTGACTTCACGCCGGGGGACCTCGCGCACGAATCCGCCACCTTTACCGGATCCGTGCATTCGGCGACGACGTCGAGGTCGGCGGCGACTTCCACGAATCGCCGCACCGATCCTGCCACAGTCGCTCGCGTCACATCGGGATGCTTCCCGACGCTCGCTCGGAGCAGGTCCGCCTCGATTGCCGCAACGGGATAGCGTACCAGCCGAGCGCTTCTCCTCTGGAACTGAAGCCCATTCAAGATTCGCTCGGCTGTTTTCGCGCCAAGCTTGGGAAGAGTCGCGAGTCGCCCATCGCGCGCCGCTTCCTCGAGCTGCTCGACGGTGTCTATCCCAAGCTCTTCGTGAATCGCCTGAATGCGCGCCGGCGTGAGTCCGGGCACGCGCATCAATCCGATCAGCCCTTCCGGCACTCCCTCGCGGAGGCGCGCCAGGTACGACGACTCGCCAGATTCGACGAGATCGCTGATCACCGAAAGCGTTGCCGGGCCGATGCCGGGTGTGGCCGCGAGCTCGCCCGAGCTGAGCAGCGCGCCAAGATCGTCGGTGTCGAGCGCGACGACAGCGCGCGCGGCGCGAGTGTACGCCTTCGCCTTGAAGCGCTGGGCGCCCTTTATCTCGAGGAGTGCACTGATCTGGGAGAGAACGTGGGCCGCGGTGCGCGAGTCCATCTCCCAATATAGACGGGTGTTCTAGCCCTCGATTCCGGCGTGTCCCGGAAGAGTCTTCACGATTTCTTCGATCTGCTTCTGAATGAGCTCAAGCTCCTGGCTCGCGCCCTCGGGGTCGAGCATCCCACTGCGCATGTTGACGGCGACGCGGTTCATATACTTGATGCTGACGATGATGTCGTCCGTCGCGCGGCGAAGTCTGATGTAGCGCCGCTTCTCCGCCAGCGCGCGGTAGCAGCGCCGTTTGAGGTCGTCGGGATTGAGTTTGCGCGCGAGATCGAGCGCTTCTTCGACGGTGCGTCCGGGAACGGCGCCGTGATCGGGAATCCCGATCGTGTCCATTGACGCATCGGCGAACCAGAGGCGGCCGATGTACTCGATGCCGTCATAGGCGAGACGGAGTGAGACGTTGTACGTCTTGCCGTCCACCTCTACTTCCCCGACCGAATGCTGGATTATTCCGAAGTCTGCCATTTACGCCGATTCGTGTTCTGTGATCGAATCCGTCTCGAAAAGGAAACGATCGACGGCGGCAAAGAGCGCTGCCGGCTGCTCAACGTACGGAACGTGGCCGCAGTCGTCCAGAACCACCAGCTCTGCCCCTAGCTTTTCCGCCGCTTGTGTAGAGGACGCAAGCGGAATGGGATCGTCACGCCCGTGTACTACCAGAACGGGGAATTCCGCGTGTTCAATGGCCGACAACACGTCGAAATCGCCGAGGCTCTCCCAAACGGATTGCTGCACGCGGCCGACGACGCGGAAGGGGGTGAGGTCGGTCGCCTTGGCGGGATTCGCGAAGTATCCCGCCACGCCGAGCTCGAATGCGCGCTGCCGATACGCGTCGGGGTTCGAGGTCCGAAGCCCGGAGGCGTTCAGCTCGTCGCGCATCCTCAGAATATCGGGAGCCCGATTGCGACGCGCGAACTCGTCCTCGAAAACCCGGCGGTAGTCTTTGGTGAGCGGCGCGGGATCGAGCAGTACCAGCCGTGCGGGCTTCACCATAGCAGGGTTCGCGTGCGACTCGATGAGGTAGAGCAGCGTGATGAGCGCGCCGAATGAATATGCGACTATCGAGAGCGGCTCGAGCGAAAACTCACCCACGATTGCGGCTAGATCGGAGACGTGCGTCTGCCAGGTGATCGGCGAGCTGTCGCCGGTTTTCGATTTACCGCCGCCGCGCTGGTCGTAGAAGAGGAGGTCGTAGCTCTCGCCGAGGTGCAGGAGCTGGGGAAGGAGATAGCGGTGGTCGGCGCCGGGGCCTCCGTGGAGGACGAGCAGCTTTGGCGCGCCCTTCATTCCGTACGCCGCCCAGTAAAGCGGTGTCTCGGTCGTGGTGGTCGTTCCCTCCTCCCGCGGAGGAGGGATCTGCCGCGGCATCAGCGCGCGGTGAAGTCGGTCTTCGCTGTCACCTTGCGGCAAGTCTGCGCGATCAGCTCGGCGGTGCGGTTCAAGTCTTCCAGGCTCACCATCTCGTTCGGTGAATGCATGTATCGGTTCGGCACCGACACGAGCGCTGTCGGGACGCCTTCGCGCGCGATGTGAATCGCGTCGGCGTCAGTGCCTGTGTCGCGCCCCGCCGCCTGGAGGGAGAACGGGATTGAATTGGCCTCCGCCGTCGAGCGCAGGAGGTTGAACACGACGGGCGAGATGATCGAGCCGCGCGTGAGGACGGGGCCGCCGTCTATCTTCGCTTCGCCGTGCTCCTTCTTGTCGAGTCCCGGGTGGTCGATGGCGAAGGTGACGTCCACGACGATCGCCATTTGCGGACCGATGCACGTCGCGCACACTCCGGCGCCGCCGCCGTGGGCGGCAATCTCTTCCTGCGTCGTCGCGACGGCGACCAATCTCGCCGCGCCGGGATTCCCGGCGTAACGGCGCGCCGCTTCGAGAACGACGTAAGCTCCGATGCGGTCGTCGATGGAGCGGGAAACGATCCGGCCATTCGGAAATTCGAGCGTGCGCGAGTCGATGACGCCGGCGTCGCCGACGGAGATCGATTTCTCGGCCTCCTTCCTGGTCGTGAATCCAAAGTCCACCCACATCTCGGTGAGCTTTGTCGCCTTCTCCCGCTCGTCGGGGCGAATGAGGTGAATCGGCTTCTTTCCCACCACGCCGAACACGTCGCCGTCGCGTCCGAGAAAACGCAGCCGCTGGCCGATGAGAACCTGCGGGTCCCATCCGCCGATCGGCTGGATGTAACCGTATCCCTCGTCGTCAACGTAGGTGACGATTACGCCGATCTCATCGATGTGACCTGCGAGCATGATCGTTGGACTGCCGCCGCCGTTGACTTCGGCCATGCTGTTCCCGTGAACATCCGCCGTGACCTTGGCGAATTTTGCCGCCTGCGTGCGCCACAGCTTTGCCGGAGCGCTCTCGAAGCCCGAGGGTCCCGGCGTGTCGAGCAGCGACTTGAGGAATGCCAGCGACTCTCCGGAGATACCCTTGCCGCGTGATGCGGTTTTCTTGGTGGTAGCCATTTGTCACGAATATATCACCCACTGGACCGTTTTTTTTAGTAGAATCCGGCTATGACAAAGACTTTTGCATTCGCCGTGGGTGTGGTGGCAGCGGCGACAGCCCTCGGCGCGCAATCGAGCGAACCCGTGTCTGCGCCCATCTCGCGCGTCGCCTATCGGATAACGTTCACCAAGCAATCGGCCGCCAACCGGGTTGTGACCAGCGAGATGTCCTTCGACGTCTCCGGCGCCGGCGCGGTGTCGCTCTCGCTGCCTGCGTGGACTCCGGGCGAGTACGAGGTCTTCAACTTCGCGCGAAATGTGTCGTCGTTTAGCGCCGCGGAAGGCGGCGGGCCGATCGGCTGGGAGAAGACGGATCCGGACACCTGGCGGGTGCATCCGGCCCGCGCCGGCCGGGTGACGGTTTCGTTCGAGTACGCGGCCGACACGCTCGACAACGGATCGAGCTGGGGCCGTTCCGATATGCTGCTTTTCAACGGGACGAATCTCTTTCTCTATCCCGAAGGCGCGAGCCCCGATTTTCCCGCCACGGTTAGCGTGGTGACTGAGCCGAGTTGGAGGGTCGTCACTGGAATGCGTCGCGCCGGGCCGCTCACCTATTCGGCTACGAACTACCACGATCTCGTGGACATGCCGTTCTTCGTGGGGTTGTTCGATCTCGACAGCGCGCAAGTGTCCGGAAAGTGGGTGCGTCTCGCGACATACCCGGCCGGCAGCGTGAAGGGAGCGGGGAGAGCGGAAGTGTGGAACCAGCTGAAGCGCGTCATCCCGCCCGAAGTGAAAGTATTCGGCGAAACGCCGTGGGCCGATTACTCGGTGATGCAGATTGCCGACTCCACATATCCGGTGGGATCCGGTGCGGGGCTCGAGCACCAGAGCTCGCACGTCGATCTGATTTCGCCGGCGTTGATCGGAAGCTCGGTGATGCCGTCGCTTTACGCGCACGAAATCTTCCATTCCTGGAACGTGAAGCGGCTGCGGCCGGCGGATATGGTTCCGTACCGCTACGATCGTCCGCAGCCCACGAAGCTGCTGTGGATCAGCGAAGGCATCACCGACTACTACGCCGACCTCGCTGAGGTGCGCGGCGGAGTCGTGACTCCGTCGCAGTTTTACGAGCTGGCGCGAGGGAAGATGCGCGAGGTGGGTGACGCGCCGCCGACCTCTCTCGAGGACGCATCGTTATCCACGTGGATCAAGCCGCGTGACGGAACCGAAACGCTCTACTACCCTAAGGGCTCGCTCGCCGGAATGATGCTCGACATCATCATCCGCGACGCGACCGACAACCGCGCTTCACTCGACGATGTGATGCGGACAATGTACAACACCACCTTCAAGCGCGGACGCGGCTTTACGGATGCGGAGTGGTGGGCGGCGGTGCGCTCGGTGGCGGGCGGAAAATCGTTCGATGACTTTCGGGAGAAGTACGTTGAGGGAAGGGAGCCGATGCCGTACGCCGATGTCTTCGCGCTTGCAGGTCTCAAGGTCGCCGGCGACACGGTGCGTGCGCCGCGACTCGGCGTGCAGACGGTGCAGGACTCGATCGGAGTCCAGGTGATCGCCGTGGATCCGTCCAGCTCGGCGGGTCTCGCCGGCGTGATGACAGGCGACTATCTCGTTTCTGTCGGCGACGTTTCCATCGCCGATCCGAACTTCGGGGTGCTCTTCCGCCCCAAGTTCGCGAAAGCACCGGAAGGCACACCGATCACGATCATTCTCCGGCGCGCCGGTCAGCCGCTCACGCTATCGGGGAAGCTTCAGTTCGCTACTTCAGTGCAGATGAGCGTAGTCGAAGATCCGGCGGCGTCGGTCAAGGCGCGCGCAGTCCGTGCGGGTCTGTTGACCGGTACCACTCGACCTTAGCGGAATCGCGGCCGGCGATCGTCTTCGGCGCCGACTTCATTATCGCTTCGATCTCCGACATCTCGCGCGGCGCGCGCGAGATCCAGTCCACGCCATTGTCGGTCATTATGTAATCGTCCTCGATGCGGACGCCGATGTTGGCGTATTTCATCACAGCAGCGCGGATGTGGTCCTTGACGCGGCGATTGCGCGGCGTGTCGGGAATGATGTCGAGCGTGTTGCCGCGTACGTAAATCCCCGGCTCGATCGTGAATGCATCTCCCGGCGCGAGAATTCCGCCGGCGCGGCCCGGAAGTCCGGTGTCGTGCACTTCGAGTCCGATCGGGTGACCCAGCGAGTGCATGTAGTAGAGGCGGTACTGCGGGCAGATTCCGCTCGGCGAATCAGTGCAGTCGTAGGTGGAATCCGGTGCTTCGATCAGACCAAGGCGCGCCATCGACGAGGAAATTGATTTCGTCGCGGAGTCGCTCATTCGCCGCGAATCGTTGCCGAGCGTCGCCTGACGCTCGCCCGCTTTCTGTGCATCGCGCACGGCCTGGTAGATCTCCCGCTGCTCATTGCTGTAAACACCGTTCGCTGGAACGGTACGCGTGACATCCGCCGCGTAGCCGCGATATGACGCTCCGATGTCCATCACCACGACGTCGCCGTTCTGAATGAACCGGTCATCGTTGAGATAGTGAAGCTGGGTCGAGTTGGGGCCGGAGCCGACGATGCTCGAGAATGAAGGACGGTCGGCGCCGTTCTTTCTGAACGTGTACTCGATGATGGCCTGCACTTCGAACTCGTTGATCCCGGGGCGCACAGTCTGAAACGCAGCGTGCTGCGCGTCCACTGTTATCGCGACCGCTTTGCGGATGAAGTCGAGCTCGGCGGGACTCTTCGTGCGCCGGAGAGCATCGGCTGTGCGGGAAGCATTCACGATCTGAAGCCGGGAATGCGCTGTCCTGACCGCGCGCAGAAGAACGTCATCCGCGGTTAGCGCGACAGTGCCGTCGGACGCATCGCCGATGAGGTAAAGGGTGGTATCCGCACCGAGGAGCGTGTCAAGCGCCGCGGGCAGGCTTCTCGAATCGCGACCTTCCATCCCGAGGGCATTCTGGACTCTCGACGGTCCGAGCCGGTTGCCCGTCCAGACTTCGCGCGAAGCGTCGCGAGGCTGTACGAACAGGATCTGACGGAGAGGCGCGTTCTTCCGGTGAACCAGCACCAATCCCGCGCTCGGCTCGTGGAACCCGGTGAGATACTCGAATCGTGGTTTCTGGTTAAACGTGAGATAGTCCTGAACGGGCTCCTCGCCGCCACTGGCGTAAAGAACCCAGTCTTGTCCGCCGGTCACGGAGTCGATCTTTGCGGCGAGCTTTGCGCGCCGTGCCTGATACTCGGACTGATTGATTTGCGCGCCCAGGGTTGCAGAAAATGCGACAAGCGCAATGAGCGTGGCAGAGAGGTAGCGTCTTCTCAAGGTCTTTCCTATTTCAGTACCGCTTTCGCGATTGTTTGAAGCTGCATGTTGGACGTGCCTTCGTAAATCGTGCCGATCTTGGCGTCACGGTAAAACTTCTCCACCGGGTAGTCGCGCGTGTAGCCGTATCCGCCGAAGAGCTCGACGCAGAGCGACGTGACGCGTTCGCATACTTGTGAGGAGAACAGCTTTGCCATCGCGCCCTCACGGGCGATGTCATTTCCGGCATCTTTCAGGCGCGCCGCATTGTACACCATCAAACGCGCCGCTTCGAGCTCGGTTGCCGCCTGAGCGACCTGGAACTGAATCGCCTGAAAATCGGAGAGCGGCTTTCCGAACTGCTTTCGTTCGTTCAGGTAGGAGATGGCAGCATTGAGCGCTCCCTGCGCGACGCCGATCATCTGCGCGCCGATTCCGATCCGGCCTTCGTTGAGAGTGTTGATTGCGATTTTGTAGCCCTGGCCCACGGGGCCGAGCACGTTTTCCTCGGGAACTTCGCAGCCGTCGAGGAGCAGCTCGGTGGTGCTTGAAGCGCGAATGCCGAGCTTCTCCTCCTTCTTGCCGACCTTGAATCCGGCGAATTCGCGCTCGACGATGAAGGCGGTGATCCCTTTGTAGCCCGCCGCCGGATCGACATTCGCGAAGACGACGAATATTCCCGCCTCGGCGCCGTTTGTGATCCACAGCTTCTGACCGTCGAGAACCCAGCGGTCGCCTTTTTTCTCGGCGCGAGTGGAGAGGCCAAAGGCATCCGACCCCGATCCCGATTCTGAAAGGGCGTACGCCCCAACGGTGCTGGCGGTCAGGAGGGGGAGATACTTCGATTTCTGAGCGTCGTTTCCGTATCGCGAGATTGGATAGTTGACGAGCGTGTTTTGAACGTCGCAGAGGATCGCCGCCGATGCGTCAACCTTGCTGATCTCTTCGACTGCCAGCGTGACCATGAACAGGGATCCGCCTGCGCCGCCGTACTCTTCGGCGACTTCGATGCCCATCAATCCGAGGTCGAAGTATTTGGGGATCAGCGTCGGGTCGAGCTTCGCCGCGGCTTCCATCGCCGTGACCCTCGGACGCACCTCCTCTTCGGCAAAGCCGGCGACGGCATCGCGAAACATGAGCTCTTCTTCGCTCAGAAGCGTCAAGGCGGAGGGCTGGTCTTTGGTCTGCATAGCACAATTTTAGGGTAAGATCTCAATAATACGCGACCCGCGGCGCAGTGGCTATTTCTCACGGCGCTTAATCGTGGTAGAATACGCCCGCTCCGCGGATGTTCAGGGCCGGAGCGCACGAGAGCCGAGCGGAATGAACCAGAAGTACAGGCCGTTAGCCGTAGGCCGCGCACTGACGACAAACTCGCGGCGCTTCGCGATGCTCGTCGCGTTCGCGGTTGCGACTGCGTTTCTCTCCAGATTCGGACTCCCCACCTCACCGCGCTTTTTTGCGGTTTTCGTGGTTTGGGGCGCCGCTGTCGGCGCGTACCATCTTGCGCTTTTCCGGATCACGAGCACGACCACGGCCGACTGGTCGCAGACGATTGCGTTCATCGTGGACATCACGTTCCTCACGCTGATGTTCGGAATGCTCGGCGGAGGATGGTGGATTGGAGCGGCGACGCACAGCTTCATCGTAACATTTTCGCTCGCGTCGCTCCCGCGCCGGCGTGCAGGGGCGGTCGCCGGCTACGCGGTGTTTGCCTTCATCGCGTTGATATACTGGCAGGCGAACGGCCTCGTGCCCTACCGCTACCTGGTCGGCGTTTCCGATCTGACGGGCAATTTCCCGCTTGCGGCGATCGCCGTGGTGTTCGGCTTGATCCCCCTCGTCGCCTCGGCGTTCGTCCAGAACACGTTCGTCCGCATTATGCGCCGCTCGCAGGAGAGACACCGGCTCATTCTCGAGACGGCGCCCGATATCATCGTGACCACGGACAGGAAGGGAATCATCCTCTCGGCCAACTCGGCGGCCTTGCTTCATACCGGCCACTCCTCCTCGGTTCTTATCGGAAAACCGCTCACGAAGATCGTTTTCGAAGAGGATCGCGAAACTGTCGAGGCGCAACTCGCCGCCGCCGCTCAGGGGGAAAGCCGTCAGTTCGAGATGCGATACGTTTCCGCGGGCGGATTGCAGCATTGGCTGTTCTGTACCTGTAATCCGATTCGCGAGGAAGATGTGATCACCGGAATTCTCCTCATCGGCCGCGAGATCACGGGCGCGAAGAGAAATGAGGCGGCGCTCCGCGAGAGCGAAGACAAGCTGAGGCAATCTCAGAAGATGGAGGCAATCGGTCGTCTCGCCGGCGGCGTTGCCCACGACTTCAACAATCTTCTCACTGTCATCGACCTTCACAGCCAGCTGCTGCTCGAGGAGTTCCCGGAGGGTAATCCGCATCGCGAAGGAGTGGAGGCGATCAGAAAAGCGGGCGGTCTCGCCGCCAGTCTGACCAAGCAGCTTCTCGCCTTCAGCCGGAAGCAGAAGCTGACGCCGCAGGTTCTCGACCTGAATGACATCGTCGGAGGAATGGAGAAGCTCCTCCAGCGCCTGATCGGCGTTAACATCACCATCGTCACCGAGCTGGCGCAGGATCTCAGCCTCGTCCACGCCGACCCCGGTCAGCTCGAACAGATCGTGATGAATCTGGCGATCAATGCCCGCGACGCGATGGGCGCGGGGGGAACACTGACGATCCAAACCGCAAACGTCACCCTCGACTGGTCATACGTCGAAACGCATCCGTGGATTACACCGGGCCCATACGTGATGCTCTCGGTCACCGACACCGGGATCGGAATGAATGAAGCGACTCAGGCGCGTGTGTTCGAGCCGTTTTTCACCACGAAAGGTATCGGCGAGGGAACCGGTCTTGGTCTGTCGACCGTGTACGGGGTTGTCAATCAGAGCGGCGGATCGGTCGAGGTTTACAGCGAAGTAGGCCGCGGGACCGCCCTCAAAATTTATCTGCCAGCGGTGCCGCGGGGCTTCTCCGCAGAGCCGACCGCGGCGCTCACCGAGGACGAGATACACGGCACTGAGACGATTCTCCTCGTGGACGACGCCGAGTCTCTGCGCAACATCGCCCATCGCACGCTCGCGAAAGCCGGCTATTCGGTGATGGCCGCCAACGGCGGAGCTGCGGCGCTGCAGATACAAGAGCAATTTCAGTCACGCATTGATCTGCTTCTCACCGACGTGATAATGCCGGAGATGACGGGCCCCGAGGTCGCGCGGCGAGTGTGCGAAAAAAGGGCGGGAATTAGAGTCCTGTATATGTCGGGGTATGCGGAGGGAAATGCCGCAAATCACTTCGAGTACGGACCGGGCATCGCATTCCTCGCCAAGCCCTTCACTGCGGACCAGCTGCTGCGAGCGGTTCGCGCAATTTTGAATTCAAAAACGGCGGGCTAGAGCGCCACGTCCGCCGTCGCCGCAGAAAGCTGGGCGAGGAATTTCTCCCGCCGCTTCTTTCTTGTTGTGCGGAGACGAAAGAGTCGAACCACCGCCACGATCTCGACGGCCGCGATAAGCAGCTGTCCGGCGTCTCCGTTGAAGAAGCTGAGCAGCGTGGCAAGGCTCGCCAACCCGATGATTACGCCCATCACCGCGACCCAAACTGTGCCACTGAAGCTGTCTCGCGTGTCATACGCTTCGACGTCGGTCAGCTTGAGGACATCGCGATTGCGATAAGCGTGGCGGTAGAGAAGGGCGAAAACTAGAAATACCGCCGCCAGGCCGAAGCCATAGATGGCGAATAGATACGGACGGTGACCGGGATCAATGATCGGCACCACTCTCCCGTCGGCTAGCATCGCAGACTTGCTGCCACCTTCGAGGCGCCCAAGCAGCGCGCTGATGATGAACTTCAGCGGGTAGACGAAGAACAGCACCACTACGATCAGTATACCGTTCAGCACTACCGTCGTGCGGTCCTCCAATCCGTAACGGCGGAAGAAAATGAACTGGCGGTACCAGATCGAGAACAGGATTCCGAACGTGATGAGAAAGCTGCCGAAGCCGCGCATCGTTTCGAGAAGCTCGCCGGACGTGCGCGGAACTTCGAGCGCGACGACGAGCAGCGTGACCGCGAAGCCGAACACGGCGTCGCTGAATCCTTCGATCCTGGATATCTCTCGCCCGCGCCACTCCGTCTGCAGCTCCTTCTGAACGAACGGCGAGAAAAACTTTTCGCGCAGCATCTCTATCGCACGGCCGCGGCGGGAGTAAGAGGCGCCGCGACGAATGGTTTCTGCTTCGCGCGGCAGGCATCACCGCACAGCTTTTCGGAGCAATCCGGATCCCAACAGCGCGATGCCTCACCGCCCGTCATCGCGCGCGCGGCGATTCCGGCACGCATCAGAACCACCTCGGCGAGCTTTTCGTGCACTCCGAACGCTTCGGTGACTGAGTACTCGATCTGGGGATAATTTGCGGCGACGGCGGCAACCATTCGCGGAATGTCCGATGTCGAGTGGCGTCCCGGGGAGAGCATGTACGGAAACACGATGATCTCCCCGGCGCCCGCCTCGACGCATGCCTTGAACGCATCCGATACATCCGGCTCGGCGAGCTCCATATGGGCGTACTTGACCAGGACGTCGGGCCCGGCCATCGCTTGGATGAGATTCGCGACGCAGCGCATCATCTCATTCGCTTCCTGCCGGCGCGATCCGTGATCCACGACGATGACCGCTTTCATTGATTGTCTCTCACCCGGTGAAGATGTGGCGGCGGCCGGTTGGGAACAAGCTTCGGTCAGCGCGGTGTCTTGGTGACGTCGTCGCTGCGCTTCCACAGCGGCTTTGCCAGCTCGCCGGCGTCTTCATAAAAGTGTATCGCACCCGGCGCGTGGATCTTGGTCAGGAGGACGATCTGGCCGGTGTGCATCGCAAAGTGCTCGACGACGTGATAGATGGCGCCGAGCACGGTGGTGGGGCGTCCCTGGATGACCCGCTCGGCAACAAGATCGTCGTCGATGAGCCCGTCGAGAACGCCGGCAACCTCGCGGAGGGCATCCTCCAAATGCGACATCAACACGGCAACATCGCTTCCATCGCGCGCATCGAACTCGGCGGACCGGTTGCGTTCAACCGGCTTCTTTGCCACTCCGCCCACGATCCACTGCCTGACGTTCCCGGTTAGATGGATGAGCAGATTCCCGATGCTGTTCGAACCGTCGTTGCTCCGCGCCCAAACCGCGCTCTCCGGCAATACCTCGATGCACTGGCGCAGCTTGCTCGGATACTCCTGAGTGAGAAAATACTTCGACAGCTCGACGAAGACTCTGCCGCTCGTAGCACCGGTGATGGGCGTGTCGCTCACGCTTCTGTCGTCACCTTCGACAAGTGATCGCGGAAAACTTGAAGCGCGAGATCCACCTTTCCGAACGGCGCCGACACCTGAACACCCTGAACCAGAGGGCGCACTCGCTCGAGCATCTCCCTTGCGATTGCGATTCCTTCGGCCACTCCCGCTTCCTTCGACTCTGCGCTCGCCGCGCCCATTCTGTCTATGATGGACTGCGGCACAACCACGCCCGGCACTTCGTTGGCGAGGAATTCGGCGTTTCGCAGCGAAACGAGTGGCCAGATTCCGGCGATGATCGGGATGCGGACGTGATCGATCGTCGAAAGAAATCTTTCCAGCTGCTCGACATCGAATACAGGCTGTGTGATTGCGTACTCCGCGCCGGCGTCCACCTTCCACTCGAAGCGCTTTAACTCGTGCTTGGGATCGATAGCGGCGGGATTCACCCCGACGCCGATCGCGAACTTCGTCGGCTGGCCGATCGAGTTTCCGCCGGGGTCGAGGCCGCGGTTGAGATTGCTGAGCAGGTTGGTGAGTCCGATCGCGTCGATGTCGAACACACCGGTCGCGCTCGGATACGGTCCCATCTTCGGCGGGTCGCCGGTGATGATGAGCATGTTGCGAAGACCGACCGCGGAAGCGCCGAGGAGATCGCTCAGCATTCCGAGGAGATTGCGGTCGCGGCAGCAGTAGTGAATGACCGTCTCGATCCCGACCTGCTGCTCGATGAGCAGGCCGGTCAGCAGCGCGCCCATTCTGCTCTGCGCGCGCGGACCGTCGGGCACGTTTACCGCGTCAACGCCTGCCTCTTTTAACGCGGCCGTATCCACCAACATCTTGGATGCATCAACGCCGCGGGGAGGAACGATCTCGACCGACGTCACGAACTCGCCGCGCGAGATCTTGCCCGCCCATCTCGATCTCTCGCCAAACGGCATCGGGGCGACCCCCAGGTCTTCTTTCGGGGCCTCGGCGTGCAACTGGCGACGCTCCTTCATGGGGACGCGCGGCTGGCGCGGCGAGAGAGGACGAACTCCTTCTACGATTGCCGCGATGTGCTCCGGCGTCGTGCCGCAGCAGCCACCGACGACCTTTGCGCCGGCCTGAACGAGATGGTGTGCGTACGTCCCCATGTACTCCGGACTCGCCATGTACATGCTTCTGCCGCCGACATCGCGTGGCATACCCGCGTTCGGCTGCGCGCTCAGCTTGCGGCGCGTGACACGCATCATCTTTTCGATGGCGTCGAGAATCGTCTGCGGGCCGACGGAGCAGTTGAGTCCGATGATGTCCGCGCCGAATGCGTCGAGCGACCGCGCGATGTCCTCTACTTCCACTCCGAAGGGCGTCAGGCAGTCCGCGCCAATCGTCATCTGGGCGATGATCGGAACGTCGGGCGCAACTTCGCGCGCGGCGAGGATCGCCTGCTCGATCTCGTGCAGGTCGGAAAAAGTCTCGAGGATGAATACATCCGCCCCGCCCTCGCGCAGCGCGGCGAGCTGCTCGGCGAATGCGGCGCGCGCCTCTTCTAGGCTCGTCGGACCGAGCGGCTCGAGTCTCACGCCCAGCGGGCCAACCGCTCCGGCGACGAGTATCTCGCCATCGGCAACTTCCTTCGCCAGGGCGGCCGCGGCGCGGTTGATCTCGCCGACCTGGTTGTCCAGCCCGTACTGTGCCAGCTTGTACCGGTTCGCGCCGAAGCTGTTCGTCTCCAAAACCTCCGCGCCCGCCTTCGCGTACGCGCGATGCACTTCGCGAATCAGATCGGGCGCGCGCAGACTCAGCTCGTCGTAGCACTGGTTGATGAATACGCCCTTGTTGTAGAGCATCGTGCCCATCGCACCATCGAACACGATGACCTGCATCGGATCGAGGAGCCGCTCGATCAACGGATTCTTAGACAACTGCGGGCTCCGCCGGCTTTGGAATTCCCGCTTCGTCAGTCACGCCGCGCACGGCGTAGTACTTCGCCTCGGGATGGTGAATGATCACGGCAGCCGTGGACTGTTCGGGCGTGAGCTGGAACGATTCCGTCAGCTCCATCCCGAGCGCATCGGCGGGGAGAAGCTTGAACACAACGGCGTGGTCCTCGAGGTCAGGGCAGGCACCGTAGCCCCACGAGTAGCGCTTGCCCGTCGTGAGACCCAGCTCCGATTTGATGCGGCGATGCGACCACTCGGCGAGCGCTTCCGCGGTTTCCACGCCGAGTCCGTGAACGTAGAATGCTTCGCCGTATTCGTTTGCCGACTGGAGCTCTTCGAATCTCTTGCTCGCTTCCGCGCCGACGGTGACGATCTGCAGCGGCAGCACGTCGACGACGTCGCTGCTGGCCGCCCGCACGTAATCCGCAAGGCAGAGACGCTCGCGCCCGACCATTCTTGGAAAACGGAAGCGCGCGATTTCGCGCAGCGAGCCGGCACTGCTCGAATATGCGGCTGGATCATAGACCACGACTTCGTTTCCGATCGTCTGCGCCGGAAAATATCCGTACGCGATCTGCGGCTTGAGCCAACCCTTCTGCTTTGCGTCCTCCTTAAGGCGCGCGAGCGTCGGCTCGAACTCGTTCTTGACCGTCGCTTTGTATTGTTCGCCGGAACCGCGCGCTCCCCACTGGAGACGATAGAGCTCATCGAGATCGAGCAGCTCGAACACTTCGTCGAGCGGAATGTCGCGCAGTACGCGCGTCCCCCAGAACGGCGGGGTCGGAACCGGATTGTCTGCCGCGACATCGCTGCGCGTCTCGTCCGTCGTGCCGGCCGCCATATCCTTGCCGACGCCTGTATTGAGGAATATGTCGCTGCGCGCCGCTTCGAGATTCCGGCTCACGAACGAATCGCGCTGCTTCGGATCCTGGAGCCGGTCCATCGTCTCCAGTCCCTCGAATGCGTCCTTGCAGTAGAATACGCCCGACTCGTACGGACGCTCGGCTTCCACGAACATCGCTCGGCGGCCGAATCGGCGGTTGATCGCCGCTCCTCCGATCATCACCGGGATCTTCATTCCGCGGCGGTCGAGCTCCTGGACGCAGAGCGGCATCTGCTTCGACGTCGAAACGAGCAGCGCGCTCAATCCGATCGCATCGGCTCCGACTTCGATTGCCTTGTCGAGAATAGTGTTCACCGGCACCTGCTTGCCGAGGTCGAACACGGTGTAGCCGTTATTGGAGAGAATCGTGTTCACGAGCGACTTTCCGATGTCGTGCACGTCGCCGTAGACGGTCGCCAGGACGACTTTGCCCTTGGTATATCCCTCGGCCTTCTCCAGGAACTGCTCGAGATGCTTGACGGCTTTCTTCATCACTTCGGCGGACTGCAGCACGAACGGCAGGATGAGCTCGCCGGCTCCGAACTTGTCGCCGACTTCCTTCATCGCCGGAAGAAGGACTTCGTTCAGCACGCGAACCGGGTTCTTTCTCACATCCGCTTCGTCCAAACGCTCCTCGATCCCTTCCTTCTTCCGGTGCAGAATCATCCAATGGATCTTCTGCTCCGCCGTCATTCCTTCTGTCGGATCTTCCTTCTCGGCGACCGCTCCCGTCGCGGTCACCCCGATGTTGGCGAAGTATTCGATGTACTTCTGGAGCGCGTCCGGCCGCTTGTTGAAGACGAGGTCGTCGGCAAGCGTGCGCTCTTCCTGTGAGATCTCGGCGTACGGACGAATGTGTGCCGGGTTCACGATCGCCGCGTCCAACCCTGCTTCCACGCAGTGATGCAGGAACACTGAGTTGAGCACGCTGCGCGCTTCTAGCGTGAGCCCGAAGCTGACGTTGGAAACGCCGAGTATGGTCGACACTCCGGGCAGCTCGCGCTTGATGAGGCGGATGCCCTCGATCGTTTCGTGTCCGGAGTCGATCCACTCCGCGTCGCCGGTCGCGAGCGTGAATGTCAGCGCATCGTAGATGATGTCTTCCGGCGCGAGGCCGTACTCACCGACGACGATGTCGTAAATCTTCTTCGCCACTTCGAGCTTACGCTCCCGCGTCTTCGCCATTCCGATCTCGTCGATCGTCAGTGCGATGACCGCTGCGCCGTGCTTCTTGACCAGAGGCACGACGGAATCGATGCGCTTGCGGCCGTTCTCCATATTGATGGAGTTGACGATGCCCCGTCCCGGGATGTGCTCGAGCGCCGCCTCGATGACATTCGCCTCGGTCGAGTCCACGACGAGCGGCGTCTCGACGCTCATCGAGAGCAGCTTGACGACCTTCGACATCTGCTCCGCTTCGTCGGCGCGCTCGGTGAGTGCGACGCACACGTCCAGGACGTGCGCGCCCGAATCAACCTGGTCGCGCGCGACTTCGAGAATGCCCTCGTAGTCGTCGGCGAGAAGAAGACGCTTCACCTTCCGCGAGCCCTGCGAGTTGACACGCTCGCCTACGAGCAGCGGCGGCGGATCCTGCCGCAGCGTGATCGCTCTCATCGCCGAGCTGACGCGCGGTACGTGACCGACGGTGCGCGCGGATTTCCCCGGCGCGGCGTTTTCGGCTTCGCGCACGGCGCCGACGATCGCGCTCAAATGCTCGGGAGTCGTTCCGCAGCACCCGCCGACGATGCGCACGCCGAAATCGCGAACGAACTCGGAAAGCGCCGTCGCCATCGGGATTGGCTCGAGCGGATAAACGGCTTCGCCAATTCCGGTGTTGAGCGGGAGTCCCGCGTTCGGGATCACCGAGAGCGGCAGCGTCGCGTGTTCGGCGAGATACCTGATCGGCTCTCGCATGTGCTCGGGTCCGGTTGAGCAGTTGAGGCCGATGACGTCAACCTTGAGCGATTCGAGCGTTGTCATCGCGCTGGCGATGTCGGTGCCGAGCAGCATCCGCCCGCTCACGTCGAGCGTGACTTGCGCCTGCAGCGCGACTCGCTTGCCGATCTCCCTAAACAGCCGCTCGATTCCGGCGACCGCCGCTTTCACCTCGAGAATGTCCTGCGACGTCTCAATGAGGAGCACGTCCACGCCGCCTTCGACAAGATACTTGGCCTGCGTGTAGAAATTCTCGCTCAGCTCTTCGTAAGTGATCCGGGAGAGGACAGGATCCGAGCTGGACGGGAGCATTCCCGTCGGTCCCATCGAGCCGGCCACGAACCGCGGGCGCTCGGGCGTCGAGTACTTATCGCACGCTGCGCGGGCGAGCTTGGCGGCGTTGACGTTGATCTCTTCGGTGTATTCGCCGAGGCCCCATTCGTGGAGACGACGCGGAGTTGACTGAAAGGTGCACGTCTCCACGACATCGCAGCCAACGGCGAGGAAGGATTCGTGGATGGCCTGGATGACGTCGGGGCGGGTGCGGACGAGATTGTCGTTGCAGCCTTCGAGCGCTTTACCGCCGAAATCATCCGGGGTGAGATTGTAGCGCTGGATGTTCGTTCCCATCGCGCCGTCATATACGAGCACGCGCTTATCGAGCGCGTCGAGGTAAGCCGAGCGGGGCGGTTTAGCGGACATCGGAGTGGCGGGTGAGCACTTTCAGGATCATTGATAAGAAAAAAGCCCGCGTACGGCGCTGGGCAAGCGCTTTAGCGGAATGTTTAACGTGGCCGCAAGTTGCTTTAAATCGCCACGGGTTTCAGTTGTCCCTACAACTATAGTAGTGGCCGCCCCCTCAGGCAAGCGCGCCCGGAGTCACTCTTCCCATCGCAGCGTGTCTTCCGCCTGGGTCCTCTCGTCGCGGCCCCGGCCGGTGGTTCGCGCGCGGATCTCGTAGTGCTGGATGAGCGCGATCAGCCGTTGCCGCTCGAGCGGGAGCACCACGTGGCCGAGCGTCGCGCGCTGCAGCCGGGTGGGAAGGGTTGGGCGGTCAGCCGGCTGGGTGGTGTAAACGACAAGCGCGCCCGCAGTCGAAAGTGGAAGCGACGCCGCCATTCCAGGCTCGGCGAGCGCTTCATTCGAGACGACCGCGATGTTGGGAACTCCGTCGCGGCAGGCATCCGCCGCTTCGCTCATCGATGCAGCATTACATACTTCGTGTCCGAATCCGATCAGCGTCTGCGACAGTCCCTCGAGCAGCGCCGCGTCCGAACCGACGAGCAGAATTTTTGCCACCTAGTTGGAAACCCTCGTCGAGCGATGATTGTGATCCGTTGCCGCAGTAAATCTTAACTTCCAGCTGCGTCACATCAACTGGAAGATGTGAAGCACCGCCGACTCGATCAGCCCGAGAAGGAAGTAGGCGATGAGCGGGGTGATGTCGAGTCCGCCGAGTGAGGGGACGAATTGCCGCACTGGCCGCAGCACCGGCTCGCTGAGCCGGTAGCTCCACCTTATCCACGGCGAAAACTGCGAGATCGGCAGCCACGACGCGATGACGCTGACGATTATCGCGATGCGAACCAGCGAGAATGCCGCCGTGATGACGAGTCGCACGATTCCCATCGGCCCGCTGCCGGCGAGCATCGCCACTGTCGCCAGCTGGGAAACCAGAAACTCAATGAAGGTGAGAACGAGGAAGCCGCCGATAATGACGACCGCCAGTGCCCACAGCGGCGCGCTCGACGGCAGGCCGCCGGCGCGCACAACACGACGTTCCAAGGGAGCGATGAGCGGATCCACTGTCGAGCGGAAGAATCTCGCCATTCCGTTGAACGGGCTTATTCGCCGCGTGCGAACCGCCCAGTCTATAACGCACACGATCGCGATCAGAACCGCAAGTACCATCAGCACCACGCGCAGGAGCGTGATGAAAGTGTCGGCTGCGCCCAGCATCACCGACATCAGTGAAGGGCGATGCCGAGCGTTTTCACCAGGAACGAGAACCGGTCGGCGGCCTCGTCAATTCGTTTTGACGTCGGTTTGCCGGCGCCGTGGCCGGCACTGGTCCCGATTCGCACCAGCACCGGATTCGCGCACCCCTGTGCAGCCTGCAGCGTGGCGATGAATTTGAATGTGTGCGCCGGTACCACGCGATCGTCGTGATCGGCCGTGGTCGCGAGTGTCGGCGGGTAGCAGGTGCCGGGCTTGATGTTGTGGAGAGGCGAGTAGGCGCGCAGATAAGTGAATTGCGTCGAGTCGTCGGAGGATCCGTAGTCGGATGCCCACGCCGCGCCGATCGTGAACTTCTGAAAGCGCAGCATGTCCATCACGCCGACGTCGGGGAGCGCGGCCCCGAACAGCTCCGGCCGCTGCGTCATCACGGCGCCAATGAGAAGACCGCCGTTCGATCCGCCGTTGACCGCGAGCTTCTTGCGCGACGTGTACTTCTGGCTGATCAGATACTCCGCCCCGGCTATGAAATCGTCGAAAACGTTCTGCTTCCTGGCCAGCATTCCGCCCTCGTGCCACGCCTTGCCGTACTCGCCGCCGCCGCGGATGTTCGCCACCGCGTACACTCCACCCATTTCGATCCAGGTGAGCAGGCTCGAAGAGAAGAACGGCGTCTCCGAGATGTTGAATCCGCCGTAGGCGTAGAGGATGGTCGGGTTGTTGCCGTCGAGCGCGATCCCTTTCTTCGCGATGATGAACATCGGGACCTTCGTGCCATCCTTGCTCGTGTAGAACACCTGCGTTGTCTCGTATGCGTCAGAATTGAAATCGAGCTTCGGCGCGCGGAAAACCTCCGACTTCCTCGCTTTGAGATCGTACCGGAAGATCGTAGTCGGATAGAGGAATGAGGTGAACGAATAGAAAACCTCATCGTCACCCTGCCGGCTCTGAATCACATCCACCGATCCGAGCGCCGGAAGCGCGACATCGGCGTTCTCCACCCAGGTGCCGCCGCCGTTGCGGGCTGGCTCGCGCCGCATCCTGTTGGTATCGCCGTCATAGCCGCCGCGGCCGTCCGCTCTGGCGCCGGCGGGAGGCTGGGATGCCCGCCGGCGGCTGCGGTTGTCATCTTTCGGCGCTCCGAAGAGACGCATCACCGAGCGCGCGTCGTGGAGATAAACAGCGAGGATCTGGTTCCCCGCCATTTGCGCCTTCTCCATCGCGTCGGAGGTCTCGGTGATCATCGTCTGCCACTTCGACGCATCCGGAAAGTCGAGGTTGATGGAGATGATTCGCCCGCGCGGCGCGTTGTAATCCGTCATCAGGTAGAACGTGGTTCCGCTGTTGCCGACGAACGTATACGCGGCGTTCGATCGGTCGATGAGGCGCACGACGGGGTTTCCGATCTGCGGCCGACGGCCGCTCTCCATATCTATGTAGTAGATCCGGTTCCGGACGTCCGTCCCCTGAAAAACAGTAATTACCGCGTATTGTCCATCCTCGGTGACCTCGGGCTCGAACAGCCAGCCGGGCTGGTCGGGCCGGCTGTAGATGAGCTCGTCGCGCGACTGCGCCTGGCCCAGCCGATGGTAGTAGAGCTTGTGAAATTGATTGGCGTTCGTGAGCGCGTTTCCGGATTGCGGAGCGTCGTACCGCGAATAGAAGAACCCTTTGTTGTCGCGCGTCCACGCCAGCGACGAGAACTTCACCCACTTGAGTGTGTCGGCGAGATCGGCGCCGTTGTTGACGTCGCGAACCCGAAACTCCTGCCAATCCGACCCGCCGACTGCGACGCCATAGCCGAGGTAGCGTCCATCGGGCGAGGGCGACGTGGTCGTGAGAGCGACGGTTCCGTCCTTTGAGAGCGAGTTCGGATCGAGCAGGATTCGCGCTTTCCCGTCCCGTCCGTCCTGGACGTACAGAATCGCTTGATTCTGCAGTCCGCTGTTTTCAGTGTAGAAATAGCGGCCGCCGTGTTTTTCCGGAGCTGAATACCTGGTGTAGTTCCAGAGCGTCTCGAGGCGCGACCTGATTCGGGCTCGCTCGGGAATCGCCGCCAGATATCCAAATGTGAGCTGATTCTCCGCCTTGACCCAAGCCGAGGTGGCGGGCGAGTCGGTGTCTTCGAGCCATCGGTACGGGTCGGCGACGCGCACGCCGTGATAAACATCTACCTGGTCTCCCTTTTGCGCCGCAGGATACGTGAGCGGAGCGGAGGACTGAGCCGACGCGGTGGTGAGGGAGATCGCGGCGGCTGCGATCGCGGCGAGGTAGCTTCGGATGCGAAGATGCATAGTGTTTTGCCGGATGGTTGCGAACGCTTCAATCTATGACGCGGCGCGCCACTTTTGCGAGGATGTGCGATGACCACTTTGACGCGCCCCAGCGGCGCCAATCGACAGTACTGGCTGCTGAAAACCGAGCCGGGGGATTTTTCACTTGACGACCTTTGGAAGCAGAAGGGACGCGTCACGCATTGGGACGGAGTGCGAAACTTTCAGGCGCGCAATTACCTGCGCGACGCGATGAAAAAGGGCGACCTGGTTTTTTTCTACCATTCCAATTGTGCCGAGCCGGGGATCGTCGGAATCGCCGAAGTCGTAAAAGAGGGTTATCCCGACCATTCTGCCTTCAACAGAAAGGATCGGCATTACGATCCGCAGAGCGATGAGAAGAACCCGGCCTGGTATATGATAGACATCCGCGGTGTCGAGAAGTTCCCCCGCACGGTCACGCTCGCGGAGCTGCGAAAAAACCCTGAGCTGGAAGCGATGCCGCTGCTGCAGAAGGGAAACCGCCTCTCGGTACAGAAAGTCGGAGCGATGGAGTGGAACGCCGTTCTCAAGGCCGCGAAGGAGGCGCCGGGGGATTAGCAGGCGCTCCCGGAGAAGACGTTCCCCCATCGTGCTGCGTCATCTCCATCATCTCGGGTGAAATGATCTCGAGGTGAAACTTGTGCAGGAATCTCTGGATTGCCGGCGCCAGCAGCACGCCCACCATCGTGATAAACGTCACTCCACTGAAGAGAGCGTAGAATCCGGCAAAGAGATGCAGCGGCGTGAGATCGGCGATTTGCGGATCGGCGGCCGGGCCCTCTCCTGAAAGTATCATCGACGCGTTGTAAAATGCGTCCACCCATCCGAATCGCCCGTAGTGGTGGTAGCCCCACATTCCGATGAAGAGGGCAAGCCCGATTATGCCGAGCGAAATTCCGAGGCTTCGGAACATCCTGAGCGCGAGGTGGCGGATCGGCGGGAGAGGATGCTGCTTGTACAACCAGATGCGAGCCATCAGTGGGATCTCCGCGATGTCAGGTCGCTGAAGGTGGCGGAAAAAAACGGGAGCACGATTTGCTCGAGACGAGCGTGGATGCGGTTTCCGTGGTTGCCGTCGTATAACTCGGTGAAATGCGGAATAGCCAGCGCGCTGAGCGCGCTGTCGAGCGCCGCCACATCCAGCGGGATTCTCGTGAATGCGTCAGAGCGGCCGGCATCGAACCCGACGCGCTCACGTCTTAGGTTCGGCGCATACCGCGCCACTTCCCGCAGCGGGACGTTCCACCGCGCGAATACGGCGCTGTCCGGTACGAGCTGCCCTTCGGCTACGCGAAATGGAAAATCAACGAACAGCGGCGGTTTTGCGATGTCCGGCGAATATGTGCTGGTCTCGGCGAGCAGGAGGTCGGCGTTGAATCCCGCCTTCGGGATTTGCGAGGCATCCGAGATCGAGATCGCTGTCATCCACGCTCGCTCCGTCGCCGGAGTGGGCGCGCGATCGATGCCGATGCCGTAGGGGCTCATCGCGTATACGGCTGAGAAAATTTCCGGATGCCGCATCGCCAGCCGGAGGGCTCCGTGACCGCCGACTGAATGCCCCGCGACTCCCCTGGCATCACGCGTTGCTTTTGTCCGGTAGTGTGTGTCGACGTATTCAACCAGATCGCGGACAATGAAATCCTCCCAGTTGCCCGTGACAGGAGAGTTCGCGTAAAAGCTGCCGTCGTGGCCGTTCCTCGCGCTCGGTGTCACCACGATCATCTCCTTCACCTTACCGGCCCTTATCAGCTCGTCCATCGAAACTCTGATGTTGAGATCCTGATAATGGCCGGCGATGAAGGCGGTGTTGTCCGCGCCGAAGCCGTGAAGCAGATAGAGCACCGGGTACCGGCGATTTCGCTCCCGGGAATAGGAGGGAGGAAGATAAATCGAGGTCGCTCGAACGGCGGCGTCGCCGAGGAGATTTCCCCTCAGCGAAGGCGCCGGGACCTCAACTGTGTGGATGACTCCGCCCGTCCATCCCTGTGAGTGGGCAGCGGCAGGAAAAGCAAGTGTCGCCGCCAACTGAACTGCCACCATTCCGGCACTCAATTCGCTAATTTTCATTCATCACTGGAGAGAAAGGAATGACAAGCACAAGTAAGGCGACAAGCGCAGCCGAAGCCAACACGGCCGGTGCGGGGAATCTCGAAATCCTGGATTCCCGGACCAGGAAAACGTACAACCTTCCCGTCACCGACGGCGCCATCCGCGCCAACGACCTCAAGCAGATAAACAGCGGCCAGCCCGACGATCCGGGCTTGATGAGCTACGATCCCGCTTTTCTCAATACCGCTGCGTGCCGCAGCGCGATCACGTTCATCGACGGCGACAAGGGAATTCTCCGCTATCGCGGCTACCCGATCGAGCAGCTCGCCGAGAGCGCGTCGTTCCTCGAAGTGGCGTGGCTGCTCCGTCACGGAGAGCTGCCCGGCCAGTCGGATTACGACAAGTTCGTGCACGACATCACCTACCACACGTACGTGCACGAGAACATGCGGAAGTTTCTCGAGGGCTTCCGCTACGACGCGCACCCGATGGCGATGCTCAACAGCACCGTCGCCGGACTCGCTTCGTTCTATCCGTCGTCGCGAAACATCTTCGACCCCGAAGAGCGCAACATCTCCATCATCCGGCTGCTGGCCAAAGTCCCGACGATCGCCGCGTTCTGCTACCGCCACGTGAAGGGTCTGCCTTTCATCTACCCCGACAACGATCTCTCGTACGTCGAGAACTTCCTGTCGATGGTGGCGCGGATGAGCGAGCCGAAATACGAGGCGAATCCGATTTTCAAGAAGGCGCTGGAAGTTCTCTTCATTCTTCACGCCGATCACGAGCAGAACTGCTCGACGAGCGCTGTCCGCGCCGTCGGATCATCGCACGTCGATCCATTCTCGGCGATCTCCGCCGGCATCGCCGCGCTGTTCGGCCCCCTTCACGGCGGCGCCAATGAGCAGGTGCTGAGGATGGTCGGCGAAATCGGCCACGTGAAGAACGTCCCCGCGTTCATCGAGGAAGTGAA
>JALYYD010000028.1 GCA_030946775.1 Gemmatimonadota bacterium | reverse complement strand
TTCGCTCGAAACATCAGGGCTCCTTTGCTCACTCGCTCTATCCTGCGACCGATGGAGCGAATCGGCAAGTCAGGCCTGCTTCTCCTTCGCCTCCACCAGCCGCTCGGCCGCGACGTTCACCTTCCGATAGTGCTGTTTCGGGTCGAGCGCGTCACGCAGCGCGTCGCCGAGCAGGTTGAAGCCGAGCACGGCGAGCCCGATCGCCATTCCCGGGAACACTGACGTCCACGGCGAATGGCGAAGCTGATCGAGGTCGCGGCCGTCTGCGATCATCGAGCCCCAGCTCGGCGCGGGAGGCGGAACACCAAGTCCGAGGAACGACAGCGCCGCCTCCGCCATAATTGCGCCGGCGACGCCGAGCGTCGCGGCTATGACGACAGGCGCGATCACGTTGGGAAGAACGTGCTGCATCATTATCCGGATGTCGCTGCCGCCGAGCGCTCGAATTGCCTGCACGTACTCGAGCTGCCGCACGACAAGCACTTGGCCGCGAACGAGACGCGCCATTCCCGCCCAGCCGACGAGACCGATCGTCGCGAAGACGACAGTCATTGACGGCTGCAGCGCCGCGACCATCGCGATGAGCAGAAGCAGCGTCGGAAAGGCAAGCGTGACGTCTGCCAGCCGCATGATCACTTCGTCAACCCACCTGCCGTAAAAACCGGCGAGCATTCCGAGTGTGACGCCGAGGAGCAGCGCGATTCCCTGGGAGATGAAGCCGACGGTGAGCGAGACACGTGCGCCGAACACGAGCCGCGACCAGAGATCGCGCCCCTGAACGTCGGTGCCGAGCCAGTGATCGGCGGACGGACGCTCGAGAAGATGATTCAGGTCGATGCTGATCGGACTCTGGCGCGCGATGAGCGGAGCGAGAATCGCCGCCAGCCCCATCACCACGACGATGACGAGACCAAGCCGCGCGCGATTGTCGCGGAAGAATCGCTTTCTCTGCGCCGGGTCGAGCACGTTATCGCTTCGCGCTAAAGAGTTGGATCGCGCAGCTCTGCTGGCGTATCGGGCGGCTGCCGGCGCCAGCGGCGGTGTTGCCAGAAATATTGCTCCGGCACCACGCGCACCCACTTCTCCAGCACCTGCGTGAACCGCGCGACAATTCCATCAACGTCCTGCTCCCTGTCACCGGTTGAATTCGCCTCGATGGGCTCTATCACGATGCGGTACTTCCCGTTCGGCTTGCGAAGGGCGACGACGAAAAGTACGGGTGCATTGAATCGCAAAGCGAATACCGCGGCGCCGCGGGGCGTCTTCGCGGGCCTGCCGAAGAAGGGGACGAAGGTCGAAGCGAGTCCCATCACTCCCTGGTCGGCGACGAAGGCAACTGCCCTTCCGGCGCGGAGCGACCTCGGAGTCTTTTTCACCGCTTCGGTGTCCTTGACGACCACCATTCCGATCCCGGTGCGGGTGCTGTTGAGATACTTGTCGAAGATGGGGTTTGCCATCTCGCGCGCGATGACGTCAATGGGAATTCCGCGCGCCGCCATATACGCGCCGGCGAGCTCCCAATTACCGATGTGCCCTGTGACCATAATGACGCCGACCTTTTTCGCCATCACTTCCTCGACGTGATGCCAGCCGTCCACGCTTTCGACAAGCTTGAGCAGTCCGTCTTTTCCCAGTGAATCGAGGAGCGCGGTTTCGATCGCAGAGCGTCCGAGGTGACGGTACGATCCGATCGCGACCCGCTTCACTTTCTCGGGCGGCCATTCGGGAAACGCGCCGGCGATCTGTTTTTCTACGACATGCTTCCTGATTCCGAAGGGGCGATACCCGAGCTCTCCGAGCCGCGCGCCGATTCGCCCCGCAGTCTCCCAGGGCAATACTCTCAGCGCGGCGACTGTTCCTCGCAGCGAGTAGTACTCGGCGTAATGGCTGGCTGTTGGCTTCATTCGGATTTGGCGAGTGGCCGGCTGATCACGCTGCAAGTGAACTCGCGTGTATCGCGCGCGACTCTATCCCAATTGTAATAGGTCTCGACGGCGTGGCGCGCGGCGACGCCCATCGCTTTGCGACGATCCTCCTCCAGGAGCATAGTGCGAATTGCGGAAACAATCGCGTCGACGTTCTCGGGGGGAACGATGAGCCCCGTCTCTCCATCGCGAACGGCTGAGCGAACGCCGCCGGAATCTCCGGCAACAGACGGAACACCCGACGCGGCTGCTTCGAGAAACGAAATTCCGTAACCCTCTGCGTTGACTTCGCGATCGAGGCGGGAAATTCCCGCGTACAACGTTGAAGTGGCGAACGCCTCCGGGAGCTCGTCGTCGCGCATCGGTCCGACGAATCCGACGCGGTCCTCGACGTTGAGCTCGCGCGCGAGATCGCGCAGCCGCTGCTCGTCGTGCCCTTCGCCGACGAGCACGTAGCGAAGATTTTTGAATTGATGACGAAGAACGGCGAGCGCGCGGATGACGTTGTCCTGTCCCTTGTGTGGAACGAGACGCGCGACGGTGAGGATTATCGGCGCGTCTCCGATATCCCAGCGGCGGCGGAGTGAGCCGGTGTCCCGTTTGGGATTGAACTGAACTGGATCGGTGCCGAGCCCGAGCGCTGCGACGGGCGGCGGATCTTCTACGCCGACGAGCCCGAGCACTTCCCTGCTCAACTGCGCCACCCATTCAGACGTGGCGACAATCCCCGACGCGCCGCCGAGTATCCCGCGCGCGGTCGAGCGCTTGATGCGGCTCTGCTGCGCCTTCTTTCGCTCCCGCAGGAGATCGCCGCCGTTTACATATATTAGGTACGGCTTCTTCCGCGCCGTGTGCGCAAGCCAAACCGGATACCCGACGGGGCGGATGTTGCCGCAGTGCAGAACATCGAAGCTGGCGCCGCGGCCCGAAGTAAGCCACGCCCCCCAACGCATTTCGTTCACGAACCTGTTCGCGTGATTGAAGGTGAACGGCTGGCGGTAAATCACGTACTGCTCATTCTCGTCGAACTTTTTCGCCGACGGCGCGGCGACGGTGGAGACAGCCATCGTCGTCTCCTCGCCGTCACCGAAGCGGCGGCAGAGCTCGAGATGACGGCGCGCCATTCCGCCGAGGTCCGGTGCGTAGTCCTGTGTGACGAAGAGGTGCCTCACGCGCGGGAGAGCGAATTCGTCCAGGCTTCGCCGGAGAGGAGATTGGCGATGCGCGAATCGTACGTATGATTGGCGCGAACGAATCTCTCCCCCTCCGCGCGAATTTTCTCGCGCGCCCGCTCGTGGGCAAGATAGCGGTCGCACTGTGCCACGCAGTCGGCGGCGTCTTCGTACCAGGCGCAGTGCTCGCCGTCGTGAAGCATCTCGCGCATCCCCGGCGTTCCCTGTCCGAGATAAAACGCGCCGGCGAGAATTACCATCCACGTGCGGTCGGATGTGTAGTTGCTGCCGCCCTTGGCGATGGCGGGGTTTATCCCGAGCGTGATCTTCGAGCTGGAGCAGACGGTGGCGAACTGTCTCCCCTCTACTGGCTTCCCCGTCCACTTGAGCGGCTCGCGCCATTTCTCCCACCCGAGCCCCCACACGCGGACGTCGTGAGTCTTCGCCACTTCGAGCAGAATTGCAGAACGGGCGGGATCGTATCCGGTGCCGATGAACGTGACATCGGCGGCGTAGCGCGTCTCGAAGGGAACGGGCTTGATGGAAGCATCTCCGGCGGCGGGAAGATATTTCGCCGGAAGCCCGAGCGCGCGCCACTCGGCGTCGAACCCGGAAACGAAGAAGGTCTGAGAGAGCTTGCCGATGGATACGATGTGGCCGATGTCAGGGCGGACGGTGTCGCGAAACCACTGCGGATCGTGATACCACATCGCGTTCGGTTTTCCCGCAATAATCCCGCGGACGGTTTCCGGATCGAGGGCAAGACACTTGGAGAGGAACACAAAATCGGGGCGGAAGCGCTTTGCATTGAACAGCGCCCATCGCTGAGTGAGCTTCCATCCCAGCAGTCGCTTCGCGCGGCGGTCATCGATGAGAAGCGTTTTGTGCCCGGCGCGGTTGAGAGCGCGCTCGGTAGCGCGCTCCATTCTCCACTGGTGATCGCTGCCGATTATCAGAACGCGCAATTTATTTGCCCTTGTCCGCGCGTTCCCTCAGCGTCAGCTCCCAGAGGCGCGCGTACTTTGCCAGCACGCTCGCCTCGGCGAGACGGGCGACGAGAAGGCCGTGCGCTCCGTCGAGAAATCCGCCCCTGAGGATGTACATTGACGCGAATCGGAGGCGGCCGCGCAGCATCGCGGAGACAATTCCGGTGCGGCGCCCATTGGCGAAATTCTGTTCAGCCCAATCGCGACTGTAGCGATTGAGCTTCTCGTAATAGGTGCCAAGTGTTGCGTAAGGCGTATGAAGGAGAGTCCCGCGCGTCTCGCCGATGTCGCCCTGCGCGCGCACTCCTTCGTGCACCTTCTTGTCGTCGTAGCGGAGCGTGCTGGGGAAGAATCGCACCGGCTTATCGCGATCCCATCCGCCGTGCTTGATCTCGCGGTCGAGGAAATAATCACGGCGCGGGATGCGGTAGGCCTCGGGAACGGAGGGCGCGGCTGCAATCGCGCGCAGCTCGGCGGCCAGCTCGGGAGTGCATCTCTCATCGGCGTCGAGCACCAGTATCCACGGGTGCGACGCGATCTCGATTCCGGCGTTGCGGGCGTGGCCGATCGTCGTAAACGGCGGGCAGATCACTTTCGCGCCGACGCTCCGGGCGCGATCGGCGGTATCATCTGCCGAATCGTTCTCCACTACGATCGCCTCGGCCGCCCAGCTTACGCTGGCGAGGCAGGCCTCGATGTTCGCGGCTTCGTTGTGCGCCGCGATCACCACCGATATGGGAGCGCGGCCAGTGCTCGTCACGCCTGCTACTTCTGCCTCGATCTTTTCTGCGCCAGCTCGGCCACGCGCGCGAACGCTTCGATCATATCGCTCTCTGGAAAATCGCGCTGCACACGGGTGCGCGCGGCGCGCCCCATCGCGAGACGGGTCTCGTCGTGCCCGAGCAGGCCGGCGACGATGGCGGCGGTGTTCGCGGAGTCATCGGAGGGATACAGCGTGCCGCTGATTCCATTCGCCACGTAGTGCTGGCCGACACCGACATCGCCGGTGACGACCGCTTTTCCGAGCGCCATCAAGTCGAGAACGCCGTACGCGGCGGTATCGCCTTCGGCGACGACCCATCCCAGATCGGCGTCTTTCATAATGCTGACCTGATCGTCGCGCTCGCCGAGGAAGCTGACGAGGTGGAGAATGCGCAGAGCGGAGGCCTGCATACGGAGGTCTTCGTGATCGGAGCCCGTTCCTACTATAAGAAGACGCAGATCCGGATGTCTCGGCGCGAGCATCGAGATGCAGCGAATCGCCGTCGCGGCCCGGCCGCGAGAGGAGGGATCGTAAACGCACACGATGTAGCGCGCGCGATTCTCAGTTGCGGCGCCTTCCCCAGGAGCTTCAGCTGCAGCGTCCGGCTCCTCAGCAGAATACCCGTAACTCTCGGCGTCGACGCCGAGCGCGGCGACCGACTGCTGGACGGCGCGCTTGGGGAGAACGGCGGCGTGCCGGTCGGCTTCATTCACGAAAAGAAAAACCGTCGGCGCGAGGCGCGACGCGACGCGGCCGGAAAAGCTCATCTCCAGCTTCACCCCCGCCGGAGTGCGGCGGATCACAGAGCCGCGCCTCGCCAGCCAGCAGGTCATCGCGGCGATGAGATGCTCGCGGTCGGTGGTTACGAAGACTGCGTTCGCGTCCCATTTGCGAAACAGCTTGCGAAAGCGGCGCGACGCGAAATACCAGAAGCCGTCCGAGCTGTACGGGATCACGTCGAACCCCTGCTCCTTTCCGTGCTCGCTGCCGTTTCTGCTCTGGGCGTTGAAGCCGAGCTCGACATTGCTGTCTGCGGGGGCGACCATCGTCACGTGCACCCCGCGCTGCGCGAGTCCGTGCCCGGCGCGCGCGAAAGCACGGGCGGTCCCCGACCACTCTCGCGCCGTATGTAAAAAGATCAGTCTCACGTCAGCTCGCTGTGGAGATCATTTCCTTCTGTTTCCCAGTTGGGGCCTGCGCCCCGTTCCCGAACTGCATCGAGTACAGCCGGTAATATGCGCCCTGCTTGTCGAGCAGGTTTTGGTGCGTGCCCCGCTCGACGATTTCACCGCGGTCGAGAAAGAGAATCTGGTCCGCGTGGGTGATCGTTGACAGCCGGTGGGCGATTACAAAAACCGTGCGCCCCTCGAGAAGTCTGTCCACCGCTTCCTGCACCAGCCGCTCCGACTCCGTGTCCAGCGCGGAAGTCGCCTCGTCGAGGATCAGGATTGGTGGATCACTGAGCAAGGCCCGTGCAATCGCGAGTCGCTGGCGTTGACCCCCCGAGAGGCGGGTTCCGCGCTCGCCGAGCATCGTGTCGTAGCCGTCGGGGAGCTCGAGAATGAAGTCGTGCGCGTTGGCGGCGCGGGCGGCGGCCTCGACTTCGGCGTCCGAATAACGTCCCGGCGTGCCGTAGGCGATGTTGTTCCGGACGGAATCGTTGAAGAGAACCGTTTCCTGGCTCACGATTCCTGTCAGCGCTCGCAGCGCGGGGAGCTTGATCCGGAGCGTGTCCACTCCGTCGAGGCGGATTGTCCCGCCGGTCGGCTCGTAGAAGCGCGGGATGAGATCCACCAGCGTGCTTTTTCCGGCTCCGCTCGGTCCGACGAGGGCGATGACCTCACCTTTTTTTGCGATGAGGTTCACGTCGGAGAGGACGGGGGAGTCGCCATAAGTGAAGCTGACGTGATCGAACTCGATCTGCTTCTCGAACACCGCGGTTGCGATCGTCCCCGTATCGCGCTGGTACTCGGCGGGCGAATCGAGAATCTCGAACAGGCGGTCTGCGGATGCCATCGACGACTGTGCCGTGGAAGGCATCTGCGAAAGCTGCTTCAGCGGCTGGAGGCAGCGGAGCACGACCATCAGAAACGCGAGCAGCGTCGCGCCGGTCATATCGCCGGAGGTAAGAACTTCGCGCGCGCCGATCCAGAGAACTAGAACGGCGATGACCATCCCGATCACTTCCGTCACCGGCGGAGCGAGCAGCATCAGGCGGGTAACCCGCACCGTGCTCCGCGCGTACCGCTCGCTTCCTTCGTTGAACCGCTCCTCCTCGTGCTTCTCGGTGCGGAACGACTTGACGATGCGAATTCCGGCGATCGTCTCCTGGAGAACGCTCGTCATCTCGCCGTGCTGATTGCCTCGGCGCGCGGCCCCCTTTCTGAGGCGCTTCAACATTGGAGAGAGGGAGACGCTGAGGAGCGGAAGAATCAGCAGCGAAAACAGCGTCAGCTTCCACGAGATGTTGAACAGGAAGACGAGGAATACAATCAGCGTCGCGCCCGACTGAACCGCCTGCGTCACGAGCTGGGTGAGAATGAGCCGGGTCTCGGAGGTGTCGTTGATGACGCGCGACAGAATCTGACCGGCTTTCATCTGCGTGAAATAGCCGAGGGGGAGATTTGCGAGATGCTGATACACGGCGTTGCGCAGATCGCGCGTCACGAATTCCTGGAGCGTAGCACCGAGCTGCCCCGCCACCCAAACCAGAACATTCTTGAGCAGCACCGCGGCGAGCACGAGGATGATCACGTTGCGCAGCGATTCCATCTCGTGGCCGGGAACGATCCGGCTGCCGACGGTCGCGTTGAGGAGCCGCGCGACCCCTCCCTTCGTCGTCCCGATCGCGGGCTGATGGAAGAGGATGTTGAGAAATGGAATGAGCAGCGCGATGGAGAAGCCATCGAGCAGCGCCGCGAGCACGTTGCAGATGATCGAGACGACCATTCGCCACGCGTGAGGGCGAAGAAATGGAGAAAGCCGGCGGTATGCCGACATCTACCGCCGTGCCGTCGGAGTGAGCAGCGCGAGCGGAAGGATGACTTCTTCCGGCGTCACACCGCCGTGCAGGAACGATCCGCGATAGCGGCTCTGGTATTCGCGCAGCTTTGTGGGATAGACGAAAAAGCAATCGTTCGTGGCGAGCAAGGTGTTTCCGCCGGCGCCACGCCGCGGAAGACGCAGCGTGTCTTCGCTGGGGAACATCAGCGCCTGCTCGGGACGCTCGGCGCGGAGATCCTCGCCGAACTTGTAGCGCAGATTCGAAGTCGCGTCGCGCTTGGCGAAAACCGTCGCCGGCGTGTTGCAGTGGATGGAGCCGTGGTCGGTCGTGAGCAGCACGGAGATTTTCCGGCGCGATGCTTCCTTGAGAACACTGAACAACGCCGAACGCTGGAACCACTGGCGGGTGATCTGGCGGAGGGCGATCTCGTCGCGCGCGACTTCATAGAGGATTTGCGATTCGCTTCGTCCGTGAGTGAGGAGGTCCACGAAGTTGAAGACGAAGGCGCTGATCCCTTCCGGCGCGATGGCGGTGCCGAGGTGGCGCTCGAGCTCGTCGGAGTTGCCGGCGGTGGAGATCTTCTGGTAGCGCACCGGAATCTTGGAGCCGGTGAGCTCCTCGAGGTGGATCTCCAGCAGCTCCTTCTCGTGGGCGTTGAGCGATTCGTCTTCGCGGTCGGGATTCCCCCACAAATCGGGATGGCGCGCCGCGATCTCGCCGGGAAAGAGCCCGCTGAAGAGAGCGTTCCGCGAGTACGGCGTCGCAGTGGGAAGCACGGCGAAGTAGTGAGTCGTCTCGACTTCGAAAAATGGCGCGAGCAGCGGCTCGAGCACTCGCCACTGATCGAGGCGCAGGCAATCCACGACGACGAACACTGCGGCGCGATCTCGCTGCATTATCGGGAGCAGGAACTCGCTGACGATGTCCACCGAGAGAGGCGGGCGGCTCCCCTCGAGATTTGCCAGCCAGTCCGGATACTCGCGCATCATATAGTGCGAGAATTCGCGGTGCATGTCGGGGTACAGACCGCGCAGCGAATCGTAGAGACC
>JALYYD010000337.1 GCA_030946775.1 Gemmatimonadota bacterium | reverse complement strand
GCTCAAGGGCGAGATCAGCTATGCGGCGTCCGACCTCCCGCGCGGCGGGGAGGTGCGTATCACGACGAAAAACCCCGAGGCGGTGAAGGCGATCCACGAGTTTCTGGCGTTTCAGAGGATGGATCATCACGCTGGGATGTAGCGCTGGGATCTGTGCGCTGCCTCAGACAGCTCGAATACGGAAGCAGGGAGCTGAGGGCAGCGAAAGCCTGACAGCTGGGAGCCATTCGAGTGTTGAGCCCCCGCACCGAAGGCTCCGTCTTCCCGAATTGCAATCGAATAGCTCCTAGCCAAGCTGCTCCCGCTGCTACGAGCTCCCTGCTTCAGTATTCGAGGAACCCAGATAGCGCACCTTTTGCTATCTTAAAAGCAGCAAGCAAACCTCGGCCGCAAAGGGGAGACAACAAGATGGGCACCGCCACACTTACCGCGCAGGAAGAGACAACCGATACCTTCCCGATCAACGGGACCGATTTCATAGAATTTTACGTCGGCAACGCCAAGCAGTCCGCTCAGTTCTACCGACACGTCTTCGGGTACAAGATCCTCGCGTATAGGGGCCCTGAAACCGGCGTTCGCGACAGGGCGAGCTACCTGCTCCAGCAGGACAAGGTGAGAATCCTCCTCACTACCGCGCTCCGCCCCGACAGCCCGATCGCCGACCACGTTCATCGCCACGGCGACGGCGTGAAGGACATCGCGCTCTGGGTTGACGACGCGAAAAAGGCGTACGGCCTCGCCGTCGAGCGCGGCGCACAGTCAGCCGCCGAGCCGGTGACGCTGAAGGATGACAACGGAGAGGTTGTCATCGCAGCGATCAAGACGTACGGCGAAACGATACATAGTCTCGTCGAGCGCCGGAACTACAAGGGACTGTTCATGCCGGGCTTCGTCCCCTTCGAAGGAAGCGGCGAAGTCAAGCCCGTCGGGCTCAAGTACATCGACCACTGCGTCGGCAACGTCGAGCTCGGGGCGATGAACAAGTGGGTGAAGTACTACGGCGACGTGATGGGATTTTCGCAGCTTATCTCCTTCGACGACAAGGAGATCTCGACCGAGTACTCGGCGCTGATGTCGAAGGTCGTCTCGAATGGAAATGGCAGAATCAAGTTTCCGCTCAACGAGCCCGCGAAGGGAAAGAAGAAATCGCAGATCGACGAGTATCTCGAGTTTTACAACGGGCCCGGCTGCCAGCACATCGCCATCGCGACGGACGACATCATCGGAACGACGACTGAGCTGAAGCGGCGCGGCGTGGAGTTTCTTCGCGTTCCGGCAGCGTATTACGAAACCCTGATCGAGCGGGTTGGCAAAATCGACGAGGACATCAAGAAGCTGAGCGAGCTCGGCATCCTCGTTGACCGCGACGAAGAAGGATATCTACTGCAGATCTTTTCGAAGCCGATGGAGGACAGACCGACGCTGTTTTACGAGATTATCCAGCGGAAGGGCGCGAAGAGCTTCGGCGCGGGAAATTTCAAGGCGCTGTTCGAAGCGCTGGAGCGGGAGCAGGCACTACGCGGAAATCTGTAGGTCGTCGCGTGCGCGCGCAGCTTAGACAGGCGCTGGCAGTGGCCGGCGCGACGTGCATTGCGCGCGCGGCCTTGGCGCAGGGACTCCCGGATTCGGTGATGCTGGCGAGGATGGACAGCGCTTCGATGTGTCCGGCCGTTTCTGTGAGAGTAGAACAAGGGATGGCTGGTGGCGTGATTGAGATGACACCGATAATGCGCCGTCTCGACGGGCGTGATGTCGGGATAGGGCTAACCCTCCATTCATTTCCCGGAGGGTTGGGACCGATCGGAACTATTTCGTTGATGTCGATGGGCGAAGGTGCCCCGAGATATGCCCAAGCGCATGATCTCGCCATTCTAGCGGACGACTCGATTCGCATCGCCGTCGACGCGAGATACCAGGATCAATCCACACGGCCACAGCTGCATATGGAATCTATCAGCGGACGCATGCATTCAGATGATCTTTCGCGGCTCGCAAACGCGAAGCGAATCAAGATCGTAACGGGAGCCGAGTCATTTGAGCTGGCTGTAGGACAGGTGCAAGCGGTGCGGGCGTTCGTGGGTGAAATTCCGAAACCGTTTTCGAATCGTAGCGTGCCGACCGGGTGTGTCGGTCCAAACCCGGGCGATCTCCAGTACAAGTGGGCTACGCGCGATCCGAAGCGCGCACAACGTGACTCGGCCGCGATGGTGCGAGTTAACCCGATTAGCGTAGCCTCCAAAACGTACTTCGAATTTCAGGTCGAGAAGCCGGCGCGGGCGATTACTCAGGGAGTGATGGTATATCCCCAGCCGCTCCGAAATGCAGGGGTGGAAGGAACTGTGCTCGCGCAGTTCGTGATTCTTGAGGATGGGACAGCCGATGTGGAAACCTTTCACATCCTGCAGAGCAGCAATGACCTGTTCACCCAAGCCGTGCGCGCGGTGTTACCGCAAATGCGATTCGCCCCCGCGGAGATCGGCGGGGAGAAAGTGCGTCAGCTGGTACAGCTACCATTTGAGTTCAAGGTCAATGGAGCGCCCAGGCCGTCAACACCGTCTCTAATTTTTACCATACCTGCATCCGAATCACAGGTGGTGTATACGGAATCGCAGGTGGACAAGCCCGTAAGGGATCCACGTGGAAGCCCAGTGCCGAAGGTTATACCAGCGGAAGTCGTCGCGATGCTCGGCGGAGAGCGACTGCTCGAGTTCGTCGTTGACGCGGATGGAAGAGTAGTCGCGGGAACTGCGCGAATCGTATCCGCAAGCTCGCCTCAGGTTGCCAGCATGCCGATCGGAAATCTGTCTACATTGTTTTTCATTCCAGCCGAGCTGCATGGAGAGCGCGTGAAACAACTTGTTCAACTCGCCATGCCAGTGACCATTCGCCCAGCACGATAAATCCAATGCCCATCTACCACACGCTCGGCCAGATCCCGAAGAAGCGGCACATCGCCTTCAGAAAACCAGAAGGCGGGATTTACGCCGAGGAGCTGATGGGGCACGAGGGGTTCACGGGAACGTCTTCGCTGCTCTATCACATTCATCCGCCCACGACCGTGAAGTCGGTGCGGCGCGTAAAGGAGATGAAGCTCGAGGCCGATCCGGACCAGACGCTTCATCACCGGCATTTTTTGACGTCGCGGGTGAAGCAGGGCGGCAGCGCGATTCTCGACCGCATTCCGCTGCTCTTCAACCAGGACATCTCGATGCACTACGTCGAGCCGGACAAGGTTGACGATTTCTACTATAGAAATGCGCAGGCCGATGAGCTCGTCTATGTATCGATGGGAAGCGGCGTCCTCGAGACGGTGTTCGGGGATCTTCCGTTCAAGAGCGGCGATTATCTCATCATCCATCGCGGCATTCTTCACAAGTACCATTTCGCGACGGAAGGCGAGAAGCCGAAGCTGCTCGTGTTCGAGAGCCGCGGGCACGTTCGTACTCCCAAACGATATCGCAATGAATTCGGACAGTTGATCGAAGGCGCGCCGTACTCGGAGCGCGACATCCGGCGACCGGTGCCGGGCAAGATTCACGACGAGATGGGGGATTTTCCGCTACTCGTGAAACAGTACGACGGCATCAACGAGATCGTGCTCGATCATCATCCGATGGACGTCGTCGGATGGGACGGTTACTTCTATCCGTGGGCGTTCAGCATCCACGACTTCGAGCCGATCGTCGGCCGCGTGCATCAGCCGCCGCCGGTGCATCAGACATTTCAGGGCGACGGGTTCGTCGTCTGCTCGTTCTGCCCGCGTCCGTACGATTTTCATCCGGAGGCAGTGCCCGCTCCGTACAACCACAGCAACGTGGACTCGGATGAAGTGCTCTACTACGCGTCGAGCGAGTTCATGAGCCGGAAGGGAATCGAGTTCGGCAGCATCACGCATCATCCGGACGGAATTCCGCACGGTCCGCATCCGGGCCGCGCCGAGGCGAGCATCGGCGCGAAGTACACGGACGAGCTGGCGGTGATGATGGATTCGTTCCGTCCGCTCAAGGTCGCCAAGCAGGCGCTCGGGATCGAGGACAAGAATTACCACAAGTCGTGGCTTGACAATCAGCACGCGGCGTTCAGCCCGCCTACGAGCTGAGAGATTGTTCTATCGCGAGGTCGGGTCGCACCGCCGCGCCGTTCCGCTCGCTGCGACTTCGCTGCAAGTCGCTCGCGGAACGGCATCGGCGGCTTGACCCTCCCTCGGACAGTTCGAACACGGACGGAGTCGGGCCTCACTTCCGGGGGAACTGCGACGGCGGTGTGCGCGAATGACAACTGATTCGCGGCGCCCAATCTGGACTCCATCCGAGGAGCGAGTAGCGCGCTCGCAGATGGCGGAATTCTTCCGCTTCGCGGCTGAGCGGGGCGGGATCGATGCTGGTCTCCCGGGCAAGGAAGCCTACGACCGGCTTTATGAATGGTCGATCGGGAACCGCGAGAAGTTCTGGCCGCTCGTTTGGGAATTCTGCGGCGTGGTCGGCGAATCGGGTGTTGTTGCCGAGGATGCGCGAACTGTGCTTGTGGACGACGCGATGGCGCCGCCTCACGGGCCGAGGTGGTTTCCCAACGCGCGCTTGAACTTCGCGGAGAATCTTCTCCGCTTCGGCGACGACCGCGACGCGATCGTTTCGTGGAACGAGCGTGGGTTCGTGCAGAAGCTTTCGTTCGCCGAGCTGAGACGGGAAGTGGTTGCGCTCGCTCTTGCCCTGCAGGGCGCGGGCGTGAGTGCGGGTGATCGCGTCGCCGGCTATCTCCCGAATATGTCAGAGGCGGTGATCGCGATGCTGGCGACTGCCTCGATCGGTGCGCTGTGGTCTTCCTGCTCCCCCGACTTCGGCGTGCAGGGCGTCATCGATCGCTTCGGCCAGATCGAGCCGAAGGTGCTGTTCTGCGCCGAGGGATATCTCTATGCGGGGAAAGAGATCGATTTGCGCGGCCGACTGCGCGAGATCGTCGGGCGATTGCCGTCGGTCGAGCACGTCGTCGTCACTGATTATCAGGCACGAGGCGGCGACCGCGTAGGCAAACGCTGGTCCGAATTCATTGGCGAGATGCTCGTGAAGGTCGCGCACGATAAGGTCGTTCCCGACGCTGACGACAAAGGGGCGAGCTCGGTTCGCGTGAGCGC
>JALYYD010000335.1 GCA_030946775.1 Gemmatimonadota bacterium | reverse complement strand
GCAGAGATCGGGACAATGCTCGGAGCAAGCCGCGAGAGCGGACGGACCGTCGGAGGCGGTGATGGTCCTGTAGCCAAGGCTCTCCAACTGGTCCACCAAAAGCTCGACGTTCGCGGGAATGTCGTCGGCGACGAGGATCAGCTCGGACGATTCCGCGGACGTTCCCATTATCTCAGGGTACGACTCGCAGACCGAAGCTGAAGATGTAGGCGTGCTCCTTCATCGCCGTTCCACTGCTGCGACCGGCGTGAAGCAGGCCGACGTCGAGGCGGGCGCGGTTGCGCGCGAGCTCGATCCCGAGTCCACCGCCGATGGAAAGCTCTGATACGCTCGATCCCGTCGTCGAGAACGGAAGCGTGCGATGTCGAACGCCCAGTCGGGCGAGCGAGGCGCGGCCAAGGATGTGCGGGCCGTCCGCTTCGATTCCGCCGCCGATGTCCCAGGAGTCGTACGCGGTCACGCTCGGTGATGCCAGCGCGCGCATAGACGTCCACTGATCGCGCCCGGCGTGCGCGGCGAGACTGACGCCACCCCAGCCGGTGTACTCGACTGAAGCGCCGTAGTGATCGGGCGCCTTGGCGTTCGCGACTGTGGTATCGCCGGAATGGGCGCGGATGTTACCGCCCTTCCTCGCCGTGACCCCGAGCGCGAGCAGCTTCGACGGATGGAGCTCGAACCCGCCCGAGATAGCGGTGCCTGTGTAGCTGATGCGCGACGCTTCAGTCACGTTCGTAAACTTTGCGCTGTCCGGAAAACGCTGAATCAGCGTGAGCTGATTGGTGCCGGTGATCAAATGAGCGCCGAGCCCGATGCGGAACGAAGGGCTCACCGCGTAGCCGAGCGCGAAACGGACATCGTCGATCGCCCCGAGCACTTTCACCGTTTGCGTCACACGGACAGCTGTCGTGTCTATCACCTGCAGAACAGTGCTTTTATTCGACGATGAGCGGTCTACTAGAGTGGATGCACCGGCTCCGAAGCTCAGTCTCGATGAAAGCGGCAGTATGAAGCTGACGAGCGGGAACCTGGCAGTCGTGGTCTTCGAGCTCTTGCCATTCGCGTCCACGGTGCGGAACTCGGGGTCGTACTGGAAGTAGAGCTGCATCGGCCCGACATCCACCACCGACGCGGGATTGAGCGCGCTCGCCGGATCCAGCTCGGACGGGCCACCGCCCATTCCTTCGGCGCGGGTGCTCATCTGTCCGGGAGGATACCCGAAGCCCTGCACGCTGAGCGATCCCTGTGCGGCCGCGGTCGTCGCAACGCAGATGGACGCGAGCGCTATGAAGAAATTTCTCATTACGGAAGTCCGAGCGGAGAGCGGCGAATGAAGCTGATGAGGAGTTTCGGCCGAAGCGCCGGAGCGGCCTCTATGGAGAAGAAGCGCGCCTGAAGCGGAATGATTCCTTCAAGTGCGCTGCGCAGAACTATCGCGCGCGGCGTCGCCACCGCGTCGAGCCCGCGCCAGAAGCTGAACGCAGGTCCGAGCTCGATCGCCTTCTTGCCGCTGTCGCCGACGGCGACCCTCAACGGATTGAGCGCGATCTCGGCGAGAATCTGCGCCGCTTTCGTTGGGTCGGTGACCGCCTTCGCAGCGAGGACCAGAGCGGGCACGACGATTACCGAGTCCCCGGGATCGATGGTTCGATTCGGTATTTGTGTCAGCACCAGCGCCGCCCGCACGACCGTGGAAGAATCCACGATGTACTTCGGGATGTCGAACCGCATGTAAACGCGCGTCGGAGGCAGCCCTCCCATATTCAACGTCTGCGGAGGAGCCGGAGCCGGGCTCTTGGCGATAATGGTATAGTCGCTCAAATGCGCCGCGACGATGCTCTGACCCACCGGAGTCTTGGACGACGGACTGAGGAGGAACGGGTGGATGGCGGTATCCGGCGAGACCCGATAATACAGGTGCGGGCCGGCGCCGGACTCCACTGAGTAGACACGGATCTGCACCGACGACGGGCTCTTCGCGAGCAATCCGATGCGCAGGCGCTTCCCCGACTTGGCCTTGTCGAGAACGGCGGCGTTGGAGATGAAATACCTGAGCGTGTCGAGAATCTGCGCCCGCGTGTATGTCTGGGATCCGATCAGCCGGTCGGGGCGGAAAAGCTTCAGCAGCGGCGCGGTGAGAGTGTCAGCAACCGTGGCGTCGCTCGTGACCGTCGTGTCCACATCGTAGGCTTCGATGGTAACGGAGCCGGTAAGCTTGAGCGCGCTCGTGTCCACGGTCATCGCGATGAACGCGCTGTCAACGCGCGTCACCGCCTGCGTGGTCGTGTCGGATGCCAGAGGCGCGAAACGCGCCGGGATAGTGTCGAAGCGGATGATCGCCCGTGTATCGAGCGAGTCGCCGCGCGCGGCGATGAGGAGACCGGACTCCGTGCCGACGCCGGACACGGACGCCACCGTCGTATCGAGAGTCGTCGCATCGAGCGTGACGTTCTCCACCGTGCCGCCCTGGTCGGGGCAGACTCCGGCACAGCCGGCTTCAGTGGTGAGCTTTTCGGAACAGGAGGCGAGGACCGCCGCCGAAACGATCGCGGCGAGGCCAAATATGATTCGGGGCTGGAGCTTCAAGAGCCTGGTTCCACGTGAGTGTCGAAGAGAAATGCGTATGGAAGCAGCTCGCTCAACGTCCAGCTCGCCGATTTTCCGTCGCGGGTATAGCTCGTGATCTTCAGCTCGGGCGCAAACTCGTTCAGCACCTGCCGGCAGGCGCCGCACGGCGGAGTCGGCTGATCCGCTTCCGTCGCGATAGCGATCGAGTCGAAGTGCTTCAGTCCCTGTGAGACAGCGGAACACACCGCTAGGGTTTCCGCGCAAATCGTATTTCCGTAAGCCGAGTTCTCGATATTCGACCCGGGAATGACCTTTCCGTCCATCGTACTCAGGGCGGCACCGACCCGGAATCCGGAGTACGGAGCGTAGGCGTTTTCCATCGCCTCGAATGCCGCATTCTTCAGCGAATCAGCCGCGCTCCTGGTCATCGCACCGCCGCGGCGAGAAATGATTCGCCCTTGCCACGATAAGCGACACCGAGCCAGTCACCTACGGTCGCTCCGAGATCGGCGAATGTCGCACGCTCCCCGAGCGAGCCGGGCCGGACGCGGGGACCGGCGACGAGCAGCGGAACGTTCTCGCGCGCGTGGTCGGTTGAAGGCGTAGTTGGATCGTTGCCGTGGTCGGCAGTTATGAAAAGCAGATCTTCCTCTTTCAGTGCGGATAAAAGCGAGGGCAAGGCGTCGTCGAACTCCACGAGTGCCCTGTTAAACCCCGCAACGTCGTTGCGGTGCCCAAACAACTGGTCGAAATCTACTAGGTTGGCGAACAGGAACCCACTCTCGGAGCCGCCCATCCAATCTCGAATGAGACGGATCCCTTCGGCATTGGACGCTGTATGCCTCGCCTTCATCCCGCGGCCGGCGAAGAGATCGTCCACCTTGCCGACTCCGGCGCGGGGAATCCCCGCCGCCTCGAGGGTATCGAGAAGCGTCTCCTCGGGGGGCTGAATCGAATAGTCACGCCGATTCGAGGTGCGCGCGTAACTCCCCGGCTCCCCGTCGTAAGGCCGCGCGATCACGCGCGACACGTCGTAAGGCGGGACGAGCATCTCCCTCGCCATCTCGCAGGCGCGGTAAAGCTCCTCGAGCGGGATGACCTTCTCGTGCGCGGCGATCTGAAAGACTGAATCCGCCGACGTGTACACGATCCACGCGCCCGTCCTCCGCTGCTCCTCGGCGAACTTTTCGATCACCGCCGTCCCGCTCGACACGACGTTGCCGATCACGCCGCGCCCCGTCCCCGCGGCGAACGCTTCCAGAACTTCGCGCGGAAATCCCTTCGGGAATGTCGGGAACGCTCTCTCGAGCTGGACGCCGGCGATTTCCCAGTGACCGGTGGTGCTGTCCTTTCCGGCCGAGGCGGGATGCATCAATCCCCACGCTCCCGAGGCGTCCGGCGCGGCGCGGACGCCATCAATCGTGCGGATGTTGCCAAGCCCGAGCTTCTCGAGGTTCGGAAGCTTCAACCCGCCGACTGCCTTCGCGACATTGCACAGCGTGTTGCTGCCGCGATCGCCGTAGGTGACAGCGTCCGGCGCTTCACCAATTCCCACTCCGTCGAGCACAACGATCGCGGCGCGCTTCATTTCGTCTCCACGTAGCGGCGCTCGATGCGGGAGCGCAGTCCGGTCAGCAATTCGTACGGCGAGAGCGATGCCAACGCCGCGACATTTTCAACAGTCAAAAGATTCGGCCCGTCGAGTCCGAGCAGCGTGGCCACGTCTCCGACCTCGCACTCGACGTCGGTCACGTCGGCCATCGTCATATCCATCGTCACCACTCCGGCGATCGGCGCGAGCTTCCCGCGAATGGAGAGCTGCGCGACGTTGCCGAGCGCGCGCGGATAACCGTCGGCGTATCCAACCGAGATCGTCGCGAGTTTCGTCCTGCGCGTGGCAGTGAAGATCGCGTCGTAGCTGACGGTGTCACCCGGCTCGATGATGCGGATCTCGACGACGCGGGCGCGCAGCGCGACGACGCACTCCGGCTGAACCGCGGCGGCCGGGCCGCTCCCGACTCCGTAAAGAAATATTCCCGGCCTCACCAGACTGCGTCCCGTTTCCACGTGCCTCGCGAACGCGGCGCTGTTGTCGGTGTGCGTAAGCTGCGGGGTGAAATTGAGACGCGTGACCGCGCTCTCGAATCTCTCCGCCTGCTGCTCCATCGATCCGTCGTCCAGCTCGGCGGAGTGAAAGTGCGTGAACACTCCCTCCGGTTGGTGCTTCGCGGTGAGCGCGGCGAGCTCGTACACTTCGCGCCACGATGCACCGGCTCTATTCATCCCGGTATCGATCGCCAGATGCCACGGAGCGTCGGTGCGGCTGACCCAGGCCGTGATCGTCCGCGACGACCCGAGCGCGGGTGTGAGGTTGGCGAGATCGGCGCGCTCGAGATCGTCTTCGAGAACCGGCGTGAAGAGCACGACGCGTCCTTCGAACCCCAGTGCGCGGATCTGCTCTCCTTCGCCGACCGTCGCGACTCCGAAGCCCCACGGATCCAGGTCGCGCAGCGCATTAACCGCTGCTTCGACGCCGATTCCGTACGCGTCCGCCTTGACCATCGGCAGCAGTCGCGATCCGGAGCGCGCGGCGACCGCGGCTCCATTACGTCGGAGCGCGCCGAGGTCAACCTCGACCCAGGCGCGCGTCGGATAACTGCTCATTGGCGCATCATTGTTAGTAGGCCTAGTATAACGTTCGTTCCCCCGTAGCAGGAACTGCAACTGCAACCGAACGGGGACCCGATACCGAGAACTGCAACTGAACGGGTACCCGATACCGGTAGCGCAGTAGCCCAGTAGGTTCAGTTCACTACGGGGACGACTGGTCGGCGCATTCTAAGAGCTCGCCATCAATGCACATCGAAAAGTCGGTGTGTAGTAAACCGAAAGACTTGCGACTATGCTACTGAAAAACCGGTACCCGTTCAGTTGCATTTGCCGCTGCAGTTCCCGCATCCGTTTGGTGACAACATGAGCTCTCTCGACGACACGCTGGCCCTGATGCGCGACCTCCGCGCCCGCTGCGAGTGGGATGCGGAGCAGAGTCACGAATCGCTCCGCCCCTACCTGATCGAGGAGGCGCACGAGCTCGACGACGCGATCCGCCTTCGCGACGACCCGCTGATGCGCGAAGAGCTCGGCGACGTGCTGCTCCAGGTGCTCTTTCATTCGGTGATGGCCGAGGAGCGAAACGCGTTCAGTTTCAGCGACGTCGCGGAAGGTTTGATTGCGAAGATGAAGGGTCGCCATCCGCACCTGTACACGGATGCTCCGCGCGAGAAGTGGGAGAAGATGAAGGAAAAGATGAAGGTCGCGAAGCGGACTTCGCTCGCCGAGGGGCTGCCCGCTTCCCTGCCTTCGCTTCACCGCGCACACCGGCTGCAGGACCGGGCTGCGGGGGTGGGATTCGATTGGCCGGATGTGAACGGACCATCCGAGAAGGTCGAGGAAGAGCTGGCAGAGGTGCGCGGCGAGCTGGTAAAAACTCCGCCGAGCTACAACGCCGCGGGCGCGGCGATCCTCGACGAGCGTCACGACGCGCTGGAAGAAGAGCTCGGAGATCTATTGTTCGCGGTGGTGAATCTTTGCCGAAAAGCGGGGGTGCACGCATCTCTGGCGCTGGACAAGGCGAACGCGAAGTTCGAGCGGAGGTTCGCAAAAATGGAGGAGATCGCCAAAGAGCGCGGGCTCGATTTCCCGAATCTCGGATTGGAGAAGCTGGATCAGCTCTGGGATGACGCGAAACGAGCGGAGGTCTCGAAGTCGTGAGCGGTGGGTTGATATTTCTCCTCAGCGTCGTCGCGGTCTATTTGATTTTGACCGTCAACGCTCTTGCCAGGTTCGTGCGCGGGAGATTCGCGAAACGGAGCGCCGCGAAATACGCGAAGGCTCAGACAATCCCACGAGAGAAATACACGCCTTACCGAAAGCCGCTGCTCAACATCGACGGCCTGGTCACCGCAGTCGAAACGAAGGTCAGACAAGTCTCGGGTGACGATCCCGTTATGGACGAGCGAATCAACGCCGGGAGCGACACGTTCTTCGAAGCGGAGGAGAAAAACGCCACGCAGCGGATCCGGTACGGCAGTCCGCCGTTGCTTCCACCCGACCCTGAGCTGGAAGCCGTTCGACGCCTATGGCCGAAGTCTGTTCATCAATCGCGGAAACGGACTCGCCTCTCTGATGTGCGGAAGCCCGCAGATCCAGGCGACGGTCCGCTCGAGCCCGAGCCCGAACCCTGAGTGCACGAAGGTCCCGTACTTCCGCAGGTCGAGGTACCAGCCGTACGCGTCGAGTGGCAGCCCCTCTTCCTTGATCCGGTGCAAAAGCTTTTCGTAATCGTCCTCGCGCTGCGATCCGCCGATGATCTCGCCGTACCCTTCCGGCGCAAGGCAATCGTCGCACAAAACCGTGCGCGGGTCGTCCGGGTTCTCCTTCATATAGAAGGCTTTCGCCTCCTTCGGATAATTGAAGATGAAGATCGGCCTGTCGGCGCCCTCCACCAGCAGCGACTCGTCTTCGGCGCCGAGGTCGTCGCCCCACTTCACGGTGCTCCCCTTCGCCTGGAGAATCTTCACCGCGTCGTTGTAGTCGATGCGCGGGAACGGCGCCTTTATCGTTTCCAGCTTGGAAACGTCCCGCTCCAATTCTGCCAGCTCCTTCTGCTTCCGCTCGAGTACGCGCGCGACGATGAAGGAGATGAACTCCTCCTGCAGGACCATATTGTCGTTCGAGTCGTTGAACGCGACTTCCGGCTCGCACATCCAGAATTCGGTGAGGTGACGGCGCGTCTTCGATTTTTCGGCGCGGAAGGTGGGACCGAAGCAGTAGATCTTCCCCAGCGCCGCCGCCGCCGCTTCGCCGTATAGCTGGCCAGTCTGCGCGAGGTAGGCGTTCCCTTCATCGAAGTACTCGGTCGCAAACAGTCCGCTCCGCTCGCCGATCGCGGCGGTGAGGATCGGAGTGTCGACGAGAGTGAAATCGCGCTCGTAAAAAAAGTCGCGGATCGCCTGCTCGATCTCCGCCCTTACCCGCAATATCGCGCGCTGCCGCTCGCTCCTCAGCCACAGGTGGCGATGGTCGAGAAGAAAATCGACGCCGTGCTCCTTTGGTTGGATCGGATAGTCGATCGGGCTCTCGCCTTCCACCTTGAGCGACGCCGCGCCGAGCTCCACGCCACCCGGCGCGCGGGCGTCGAGACGGACCTCACCCTCGACCTCGATGCTCGTCTCCTGCCTAAGTGTCCCAAACCGTTCCCAGGACTCCGGCGGTACGGTACTTTTGACTAGCACAATTTGCAGTATCCCGCTGCCGTCGCGAATGACGACGAAAGCCACCTTTCCGGACGATCGCACGTGCGTGACCCATCCGCGCACGCGCACGGATCGGCCGGCGTACGCGGGAAGTTCAACTATTCGCGCGTATTCAGAGGAAGAGGACGTCATTGTTGATTCGTAGTGTCGGCGGCAGGGACTTCGGCGGCAAGCTAGGTAGCGCGATTGGGAGTGTCAACCGGAGATGAGCCTTCGCTCTCGTCTTGGGCTCGGCCTGCTCGCGATCGCCGTCGTCCTCCTCGTCCCTCTTTTGCTCGCACTTCGCTCCCTGGAAGAGCTGCAGACGACGACGCGCCTGCTGCGCGACCACGAGTTCGCCGCTTCACTGCTCCTCAATGAGTTCAGCGGCGCTGTAGAGGACGGCCGAAGAGCCGACAACGCGCTGCTGTTCGTCTACGACGGCGCGAGCGAGAGGCGGATGAAGATCGCCATCGCCAGCCTTGGCACGATGACGGACTCCCTCGAGTCCTATAAGCTCGGATTCTCCCCCGCGAAAATTCGCGCCTCCCTCGCGGAGCTCCGCTCGGCGACCGCCGAAGAGTTCTCCAATGCCGCCGCCGGCAAGGGCGTAGTCGCGGAGATGATCTCGACGCAGCGCACCCGTCCCGCGCTCGCCGCCATCGACAGCTCGCTCAATTCCATCAGCGCCACTCTCCGCGAGAGCACTCGCATCCGAGTCTCACAGGCCGCCGATGCGACGAGCAACGCCGAGCGGCTGGGAATCGCGGCTTTCATCATCGCCGGGGCGCTCGCGTTCATTCTTGGATTTCTGCTCTTCCGCGCCATCAGCCGTCCCGTGTACGAGCTGGAGCGCGGGATGAAGGCGGTGGCGGAAAGCGACTTGTCGTACGAGCTCCGCATATCCCCGACTCGCGCCGACGAGTTCGGCCGGCTGGCGACGAGCTACAAATCAATGGCGGCGCAGCTAGCCGAGTTGAACCGGCTGCGCGCGGAATTCATTTCAGTGGCGTCGCACGAACTCAAGACGCCGATCAACGTCATCATCGGCTACCTCGAGCTGCTGCAGGAGAATATTTACGGAGAGCTCACTCCGAAGCAGCGCGAGATCTGCCAGACGGTGGTGAAGCAGGCCAATTCGCTGACGCGTCTCATCAAGCGTCTGCTCGACATCAGCAGATTTGAAGCGAGCGGAGGCAAGCTTGATCCGCGCGAAATCAATCTGCGCCGCTATCTGACGAATCTCGAGGAATCGTTCAGCGTCCTCGCCAATCAGCGGAGCATCGCGTTCAACGTCCGCCACGGCGACGATCTTCCGGAACAGGTCTTCTGGGACGAAGACCGCATCAACGAAGTACTCGGCAACCTGCTCTCCAACGCATTCAAGTTCACCCCGCGCGAAGGGTCGGTGAGCCTCTCCGTCACGGACGGTGGCGAGCAGGTAACCATCGCCGTCCAGGACAGCGGCGTCGGAATCGAGCCCGAACAGCTCCCACGCATCTTCGACAAGTTCTTCCAGGCGGACAACCAGGCGCAGGCGGCGGCCAAGGGAACCGGACTCGGCCTGGCGATTGCTAGAGAAATCGTCGAGGCGCA
>JALYYD010000325.1 GCA_030946775.1 Gemmatimonadota bacterium | reverse complement strand
AAGTCTCGATGCCGCGACTGGAGAAGCTGGTGGATGCGATCAAATTTGTCGTCGGGCCGAAGAGCAAGCTGGCGACGCGGTACACCGAGAAGGGCGCCGCGAAACACCGGCTCGCCGTTTACGATCGCGAGGGGGAGAGGTGCCGGCGCTGCGGGAGGAAAATCGCGCGCATCGTTCAGGCGGGGAGATCGACCTACTATTGCCCCGGATGTCAGCGCTCCTGAACGGTCCTGAAGTAGTTACCTCAATCCTCGCGACTTACCCACACACAACCCGCATCGCGTTCAGTTGCAGTCAGTCAGTTCATCGCTTCGAGCAGCGCCCCTTTTAAATACCCCGTCTCCGGAATCGAAAGAATCTCCGGGTGATCCACCGGCTGCCCGAGACACTCGCGGAACGCAATCACCCGTCCACTCTCCTCCGCCGCCTGTTGGAGCATCTCCAGAAAGAGCGGCTTCGTGAGGTGGAAGCTGCAGCTCGCCGTGTACAGCGTGCCGCCCGGAGCAAGCAGCTTCATACCGAGGAGATTGATGTCTTTGTAACCGCGCAGCGCTCCCTCCACGTGCGAGCGCGACTTTGCGAACGCGGGAGGATCGAGCACGATCGTGTCGAATCGCGCACCGGTTCTCGAGAGCTCGCGCAGGTAGTCGAAGGCGTCGGCAACCTGATAACGGATGTTCGTGAACTCATTCAGCTTCGCGTTCTCCTCGGCGCGAGCGAGCGCCTGCGCCGAGCTGTCGATGGCGAGAACATCATCCGCTCTCTGCGCGAGGTGCAGAGCGAACGATCCGTGATAGCTGAAGCAGTCGAGCGCGCGCCCGCGCGCAAGCTCGCCGATGCGCCGCCGATTTTCACGCTGATCGAGAAAGGCGCCAGTCTTCTGTCCCGTCCACGGTGCTGCGATGAACTTTATCCCATACTCTTCGACGACGATCTCGCGCGGGACTTCTCCGTGCAGGAGCTCGGTGTTCCGTTCGAGTCCTTCTTTCGATCTCAGCGGCACATCGTTGCGGGCGAGAATTCCTTCCGCCTTCGTTATGTCAATCAGCGCCGAGACGATCTCCTCGCGGAATGCCTCGAGTCCGGCGCTCATCAGCTGAACCACCAGCCACCGGTCGTACCGATCGCAGATCAGCGACGGGAGTCCGTCGCCTTCGCCGTGAATGAGACGGAATGCATTGACGTCGGACGGGATTCCGTTCCGCCTTCCGACGGCGCTCTCGATCTTTCTCCGCCACCACCCGGCGTCGATCGTCGCCGCCGAGTCGTGCTCGATCATCCGAAGCGAGATCTCTGACTGCGGGCTCCAGAGCGCCCACCCCAGCTTCCGCCCGCGATTATCCTCGACGAGAACCGCGCCTGCGGGGCCACCCGGCCGCTCCATCACGTCGCTGCGGTAAATCCACGGATGACCCGCAGCCCAGCGGCGGGTTCCTTTGTTTGTAACGCGTGCGATGTCGGGCATTCAGTGAATGTAACCGCGCCCTGTATGCTTCTTGCTTAACATTGGCCTATGTCACGAATTCTTAGTTCAGGGCTCGGCGTTGCAGCGGGCGCACTAGCTGTTTACGAGCGGCGTGGTCGCTCCCGGGCCGAAAGGCTGAGCGCCGCCACTCTGGAGACGCTCCTCAACACAATCGACGCCAACGACGCGCAAACTGGCGCGCACGTGCGGCGGGTAGCGACGTACGCGCAGATACTCGCCGCCGCGGCAGGTTTCGACGAGCACACCCAGAGCAGTATCGAGCGCGTGGCGCTGTTTCACGACATCGGAAAGCTGCACGAGGCGCTGTCGGATATTTTTCACGAACATACCAAGCTCACGCCGGAAGAGCGGCAGGCGGTGCGCACCCATCCGGAACGTGGCGCCGAAGTCCTGGCGCCAATCGTTGCGTTCTTTCCGGACCTGGGCAAGGGTGTCGCGGCCCACCACGAGCGGTGGAACGGAACCGGCTATCCCCAGCAGCTGAAGGGGAAGCGGATTCCCCTCGCTGCGCGTGTCGTCGCCATCGCGGATTCATTCGACGCCATCACGCATCGCAGGCGCTACAGCGCTGCACGCAGTCTCAACGAGGCGGTCGAGGCGATCGCCGAGGGGCGCGGAACGCAGTTCGACCCGGAGCTGGCGGATCTCTTTCTAAGTCCGCCGGTCATCGCCGACATCGCGAAGGCTATGCGCGAGGCGCACTCGCCGAAGCGGAAGAAGTCGGGGAATCGGCGCGGGGGAGAGTCTCATCCCGCGCCGGACATCAAGTTTCGCTGGCGGATAAAAAAGAAGAAGCAGCGCGCTCGGGATCGCTGACGGAAAATATTCCGCTCATCACCGCGACGCCGGCGGCGCTCGCAGAGTAGAGCTGAGCTGCGAGCGCCGGGGTAATGCCGCCTACTGCGACCGCTGGCAATGCGACCCGCGACGCGAGGCGCTTGAACTCTTCGATTCCAATCGCACTGCCGGCGTCCGCCTTCGAAGTCGTCGGCGCGATCGGTCCTATGCCGACGTAATCGGCGAGCCGCGCGTTCTCGAACTCTGAATCCGCGCCATACGACGCGCCTACGATCAGCGATGGCGGAAAGACGCGCCGAATCGCTTTCACGGAGATATCCTCCGGTCCGACGTGCACGCCCGCCGCGCCGGATGCGAGCGCCAGATCGGCGCGGTCGTTGACGATGATCGGGACGCCGAGCGTTGCGACCAGCTGTGACGCGATCTCAACGATCTCCCGCGGCGTCGCGTCCTTGAGTCGTACCTGAATCGAAGTGGCACCTCCGCGAACGGCGGCGCGCGCCCGCTCGAGGAGTCCCTCCGCTCCATCGCGGAGGTCGTCGGTGATCGCCATCAACCGGAGAAATGAAAGATCCTTCGCCGGCTCCATCATCGAATTAGGCCTGCTTTCGCCTGGCAGCGGTTTTCTTTTTGACCGCTGCCTTCGGCTTTGCAGGCGCGACCGGGGGAGCAGGGCGCGCGTTCCTCTTGGCGGTGTCGTGCTCGGCGAGCGTCGTTCGGAACTCGTGATGCCCGTCGGGATACGCGACGAAATACTTGTACGGAACCGACGCCGGATTTGCCGCCGCGGCGAGGCTCGCCGAGCCGGGCGACGCGATCGGTCCGGGCGGAAGCCCGACGTGCTTGTAGGTGTTGTACGGAGAATTCACTTCAAGATCCTTGTACAACACCCGCGTCACGTGCCTGCCGAGCGCGTATTGAACGGTGGGATCGGCCTGCAAGAGCTGACCGTCGCGCAGCCGGTTGTAATAGACGGCGGCGATGACGGGACGCTCCTCGGGGAGCCGCGCTTCCTTCTCCACGATCGCGGCCATCGTCACCAGATCGTGGCGGTTGATCTTGAGCTCGGGAAGACGGGCGTCCCAGGAAGGCTGCCATTGCCGCTCGAACTCGCGTACCATCTCACCGACGGCGAGCCGCGCCGAGGTCCCGGCCGGGAACGCGTACGTGTCGGGAAAGAGATAGCCCTCGAGCGTCGGGGTGGGAATGTCGAGGCGGGCGAGGAGCGCCGTGTCGCGCACCGCTGCAATCACGGAATCCTCGGGAACGCCAAGAGTCTTCGCGAGGAGCGGCACGATCTGCTGGAGCGAGAAACCTTCCGGGATCGTGATCGTGCTCACCAACCCCTTGCCGCCGTTCAGCGCGGCGATGATGTCCTTCCACGGTGTCCCTTTCTTCAGTAGATAAGTGCCCGGTTTGATGTCGCGATCACCGCTGGTGAAGCGGGCATAGGC
>JALYYD010000311.1 GCA_030946775.1 Gemmatimonadota bacterium | reverse complement strand
ATCAGATCCACGTCGGCGGGCCGGCGAACCTGTTCGTTCGCTATGCGCGGGTATCGTCGAACCGCATCGGAGTCGATCCGACTCTGGGCAAGACGAAGCGCTCCCTCGGCAGCCACTCCACGGTCATCAGCCTTTCGGACATCGGAATGAGCATCAACCTGACGGGGATGAAGAGCTATCGCAGCCTTGTCCCTACCTTGAATTTCGGGGCCGGTGTCGCCTCCTGCACCTGCACTGTGGACAAGGACCCGTTCACCTTCGGCACCCCCTTTGCTATTTCACTGGGTACGGGTGTGCGATATGTGCCCGGCGGGCACTTTCAGATCAGGGTAGATCTCACCGATTACCTGTACCAGCTGAAAACACCGGCCGCGTACTTCATCAATTCGGCGGATAACACGCCGGTTGCTGCGCAGGGCACCGCCCGCACTTTCTGGAAGAACAATCCGACACTGACGGTAGGGGTGTCCCGGCTGTTCTTCCGATAACGCAGCGCCCGGCTCGCCGGGCGATCGGGGGAACGGTGGCAAAGGATTTCGAGAATCTTGCGGGACTTGAGAACATGAGCGACGGCGAGCTACGCTCGCTGATTCGCAGCCGGCTCGACGAGCAGGTCGCATTCGATCCCGCCGATGTCGACGTTGCAGTGACTCGCGGTGTGGTGAGGATATCCGGGCGTGTTGGCACGGAATCCGAGCTCCGCGTGGTCGATCATCTGCTCACCGACGTCATCGGAATAGCGAGCATCGAGAACGACATCTTCGTTGATCCAACCCGCCGCGCCGAAAGCCCGGCCGCGATCGACGAGCATCTCGCGGACGAAGACGCGCACGCCGGACTGCTACTTGGCGACCGCCCGCGTTCGGAAAGTCCGGAAGCGGAGCACCTGGGGGAAGACACCGACGCCGAGCTCGAGGGCACGACCGACATCGGCGAAGCGATCAGCGAAGGGATTCCGTGGAACCCGCCAGACTCGCCGACGCCCGAGGGGCTTCGCGGGACGGACGTTCCCGCCGACACAGGGGGAGAAGAGCATTAGCGACCACAAGTAGTGGTTTTTCGGCAGATTTGTCGTCATGCCGACCGCCTCTCTCACACGCCGCCTCTCGTTCTCCGCGGCGCACCGATACCGCAGGCCCGATTGGAGTGACGAGAAGAACGCCGCCACTTTCGGCGCGTGCTCGCTGCCGAACTACCACGGCCACAACTACGTCTGCGAGGTCACCGTGTCCGGAGCCATCAGCGAAGAGACCGGATTTCTGATCGATTTGGTTGAGCTCGATCGGATCCTGGCAGCGGAGGTGACGTTGCGCTTCGATCACAGAAACATCAATCTCGAGGTTCCCGAGTTCGCCGATGGAAAGCTGATTCCGTCGGGAGAGAACCTGGCGCGCTTCATCTTCGAGAAAGTGCAGCAGAGGTTGGGCGGAACGGCGAGAGTGACGCGCGTCACCGTCGGAGAGGACACCACACTGAGCTCGACATATGAATCGTGAATATTCGGAGCGCGGAACGGTTTTCGTGAAGCCATTAAGATCGATGCTCATTGGCTGTGGCCTGGTGATCGCGGCGTGCGCGCCGCCGGCGTCCACTGCCCCGGCGCCAAAGTTTCCGGCGGCGGGGATCATACGGCCATCGGACACATCACCGTCGTTGATCGTGCCGCCGGAGCCGACCGGGCGCGCGTGGCTCGTGCACCTCATCGACTCGGTCATATCCCAGCCGAAGTTCCGCAGCGCGGAGTTCGGAGTGCTCGTCGTAAATCCGAGAAGCGCCGACACGCTTTTCTCGCACAACGCCGGCAAGCTGTTCATACCGGCGTCGAACATGAAGATCATCACCTCCGCGGTGGCGCTGCGGCAGCTCGGCCCGGAGTACAAGTATCGGACAACGTTCGCGGCGCGCGGCACAGTCCGCGACTCCGTGCTCAGCGGCGACCTGATCGTCATCGGGCGCGGCGATCCTTCCGTGAACGACACACTGCGCGGAAGCGCGATGAGCGTGATGTACGGATTTGCTGACTCGCTTCGCGCCCACGGCGTCAAGCGCATCACCGGCGCGATCGTGAGCGGCGGTAATGCGTTTCCAGATTCCGTGCACGGAGAGAGCTGGGGATGGGACGACCTCGGCGAGTACTACGCGGCCGGCACCGACGAGCTGTTCTTCAACGACGGCATGGCTCCGACATTCCCAAAAGCGGGGGGCGGACTCGATAGCCTTTTCTCCGGACCGTCGCCGGATCCGGACAGGAATTACCTCAACGCGCTGGCGCTCGGACTGACTCGTCGCGGCTTCACGATTGGAGGCGGCGTCGCGCCGAAGTCGCTCGATCCCGTGCCGGCCATCGACACGCTGTTCGTTTTTCAATCGCTTCCGCTTCGCGACATTCTGCCGGCGTTTCTCAAGCCGTCGCAGAACCAGTTCGGCGAGCTGTTGATGAAAACGGTCGGACTCGAGCGCGCCGGCTCCGGCACGGCCGACAGCGCGCTCCGAATATTCCGCCAGCAGCTTCTGGCCTGGGGTGCGGAGCCCGATGGATTCGTCCTGCGCGACGGCAGCGGCTTGAGCGCGCACGACCTCGTAACACCGGAGACGGTCGTTCGCGTGCTCGCGACTATGGAGAAAGATCCCGACTTCAAGATCTACTATGACGCGATGCCGATCGCGGGAGTTGACGGAACGATTCGCAATCGGATGAAAGGCACGGCCGCGCAAGGAAACATCCACGCCAAGACCGGCACGCTTCAGCACGCGATCTCTCTCTCGGGCTACGTGACGACTGCAGACGGCGCGCGCCTCATATTCAGCATTCTTTGCAACAACTTCACTACGCGCTCGAGCGAAGTGACGGCAGTCGGCAATGCGATCGGCGCGGCGCTGGCGTCGTACGACAGCCGCTCCAACTAGATGCTGACTCCGCGCGAGGCGAGCGCGCGGATTCTCGAGGACATTCGCGCGCTCGCACCCGAAAGCGCGAGCACCGTCGAATGCGCCGGCCGGGTGATGGCCGAGGACGTTACCGCATCCGTGACGATTCCTCCCTGGAACAATTCCTCAATGGACGGCTTCGCCGTCCGACGCGCTGACGTCGAGACGGCGTCGCGCGCATCACCGGTCGTGCTGCCCGTCGTCGCAAGCATCGCCGCGGGGCAGTTCGCTCCACGAGAGCTGCGCACCGGCGAGGCGATGCGAATAATGACTGGAGCGCCGGTGCCGGACGGAGCCGACAGCGTCATTCGCATCGAGGACACCGATGGCGGAATGGAAACGGTCTCCATTCGCGACGCGCGCGACGCCGGACGCAACATCAGGCTGGCGGGAGAGGATTTTGCGGCCGGAGAATCGGTTGCTGTGAAGGGAGCCATCGTGACGCCCGCGCTGATTGGCGTGCTGCTCTCCGCCGGCGTAACGTCGATCTCCGTTCACCGCCGGCCAAAGGTCGCGATCATCAGCTCCGGCGACGAGCTCGTCGAAGTCGGGGAGTTTTCCCAAGTGAAAGCCGGCAAGAGAATCGTCTCCACGAACAGTTACACTCTTCCCGCGCTGGTGCGCGAAGCCGGCGGAGAGCCCGTTGATCTCGGAATCGCCGCCGATACGCCCGGCGCGCTGCGCGAGAAGCTGGAGAGAGCCACGGGGTGCGACCTCATCATCACCACCGCCGGAATCTCCGTTGGCGATGCCGATTACACGCGCGACATATTCGCCGCGCTCGGTGGCAAGCTGAAATTCTGGAAGGTGAAGATCCGCCCCGGCGCGCCTCTCGCCTTCGGCGAGCTCAACGGAATCCCGTGGCTGGGACTGTCCGGGAATCCCGTTTCCGCCGTCGTCACTTTCGAGCTGTTCGGACGCGCTATCATTCGCACGATGCTCGGACACACTTGCCTTTTTCGCCGCCCGCTCCCTGTAATCGTCGAGGACGAGATCGCCATCAACGCCGATCTGACACACTTCCTGCGGGTTGTTTTATCGCGCGATGGCGACGCTGTTCGCGCCAAGCTCACCCGCTCGCAGAGCTCGGCGTCGCTGTCATCGCTTGCCGCCGCTAATGCGCTTCTGGTTGTTCCGCCGGAATCGAAAAGGTACCCGGCGGGCTCGACGATGAGCGCGCTCCCTCTTGGCGACTATCCGTTCGAGCTCACCGAGCTGGTTCTCAGGTGAGCTGCGCGGAGGAGCTCACGAAAGATCTGGAGAGACGCTTCAGAGTGGTCAGCGAGCCGCTATCCGTCGGCGGCGGCACGTTCGACATCCTTCGCCCCGACAGCGCAGACGATCTGATCTCGGAAGAGGACTTCGTCGGCGACGAGCGGCTCCCGTATTGGGCGGCGATCTGGCCCGCGTCAATAGTGCTCGCGGACGAGCTCGTGAACGGAAACCTATCCGCGGCGCGGAGTGGAATGCGCACGCTTGAGCTCGGCTGCGGTGTCGGCGTGGTTACTACCGCCGCGATGACAGCGGGCCTCGACGTTCTCGCGACCGACTACTATGAGCCGGCGCTGGAATTCACGCGCGCAAATACCTGCCGCATCATCTCACGCGAAGCGAAGACCCGGATGGTGAATTGGCGCGAGCTTCCATCCAACCTCGGCCGCTTCGATCTGATTCTCGCATCGGATGTGATCTACGAGCGCGAATACGCGGGGCTGCTGCCGCGCGTATTCGAGAAACTGCTCCAGTTCGACGGCCACGCCGTCATCGCCGATCCCGGCCGCGTTTCGACGCCGGCATTCCTTCATTCGTGCACGGGATTGGGGCTGAAGGTGCACGAAAAGAAAACGCTCCCTTGGGAACAGGGAGCGGTCAAACAGAAAATAGACATCTACACCATCGGCCACTGAGAGCTACATCATCCGGTACTTCGGGCCGCTGCCGCCCTCTCGCGGGGTCCATCGCGGTCCGAGCACGTCAGTCGCCTTGCAGTCAACGCAGTTTGCCGGGCTGACCACCAGCCTGTCGCCGTTGCGCTCGTAAACCCCCGCCGGACAGACGTGGGTGTAGAATTCAGCGACCTCGGGCGAGATGTCCTCTCCGACTATGAGGTGCGACGGAATGTCGTCGCGCGTCGCGTTACCCGACTTGAATACAGCGTCGAGCTTGCTGAAGGTGAGCTTTCCATCGGGGGCCAAGGGAGTCGCCGGCGCAACCCGCTTTGGCTCGGCGCCGTCAGCGTGTGAGTCGATCTTCCCGCCGGGAAACTTTCCACCGGTAAGCGTCATCAGCGTCGCCTTGATTCCGCCGAGGAAGAATCCGCTCTTCTGAAATGCAAGGCGCATGTTGCGGCGCTTGTAGAGATCCTCGCGGATGAAGCTCTCATCCACCAGGCGATCGTAGCCGGATAGCGCGGCCGCGCTGGCGTCTTTCTTCTTCAGCGCGGCGAATGCCGTCCGCGCCGCGAACATCCCGGACTGCATCGCGTAGTGAACGCCCTTGAGCGACGCGACTTCGACGAACCCGGCGGCGTCGCCGGCGATCATCACGCCATCACCGTGCCGTCGCTGCGGCCACGCGAAATACCCGCCCTCGGGAATCGTCTTCGCTCCCCATTCGACCATCTCTCCGCCTTCGAGATATTTCCTGAACAGCGGATGCGTCTTCATCCGCTGCAGCATCTCGTGGACATCGAGCGTCGTCGTCGCGTAATCGAGACCCACGACGAGTCCGACGGCAACGAGATTCGGCGTGAGCGGATACATGAAGCTTCCGCCGAACGCGTCGCGCGGAACCGGCCAGCCGAGCGTGTGGATGATGGAATCGAGCGGCTGCTTCGTCTCCCAGATTTCCTTCACGCCGAGCGCGAATATTTGGGGATTCGCCGAGGGGATCTTCTGCCAATCGAGATACGCCTGCGTGAGCGCGCCTCGCGTGCCTTCGGTCAAGATCGTGATTCCAGCAGTGATGTCCGTCGGCGGCGCGAATCCGCTCCCCTCGCTTCCGTCACGCGAAAGGCCGGAAGGTGTCGTTCGCACTCCTGTGACGCGATTTCCATCGGCGAGCAGTGATGCGACGGGAAAACCTGTGAACACGTTTACGCCGAGCGCTTCGGCCTTGTCGCCGAGCCAGCGCACGATCTCGGAAAGCGACGCAATCTGATTGCCGTGGTTCTGCATCGTCGGCGGCGTCGGAATGCGAATGCTGCGATTTCCGGTGAGGAAATAAACGCGCTCTTTGGAAACCGGCCCGCGAAATGGAAAGTCGGCGTCGGCGAGATCCGGGAAGAGCTCACGGATCGCGGAGGGATTCACGACGGCGCCGGATAACGATGCTTCGCCGAGTGCGCCCGCTTTCTCGAGGACGGCGATTTGAACGTCGCCGATGTCGCCGCCGTTTTCGTTGTCCTGCTTAACGAGACGTGCGAGCTCGATCGCGCCGGCCAGTCCGGCCGGCCCTCCGCCGACGAACACGACGTCCATCGGCACCGCTTCGGGGTCGGGCGCGTCACGCACGATCAGCCGGTCGACGGGAAGCTGTGGCTGATGCTGGACCGGAAGAACGCGGCCGCTTCTCTCGGTCGCCATCAATGGCCTTTCTTTGCTTCCTTGATCGCTTCAGTCAACACGGGCATCACTTCGAAAGCATCGCCAACGATTCCATAGTCCGCGACTTTGAATATCGGCGCGTCCTTGTCCTTGTTGATGGCGACGATCGTTTTCGAAGTTCGCATTCCGGCGAGATGCTGCACCGCCCCCGAGATTCCGACCGCGATGTACAGCTCGGGGCTAACCAATCGCCCCGTTTGACCGATCTGATCGCTGTGCGGCCGCCACCCATCGTCGGTCACGGCGCGCGTAGCGCCGACGGCAGCGTTTCCGAACGCGGCCGCGAGATCTTCGACAAGTTTGAAATTCTCCGCCGCCTTGAGCCCGCGCCCACCGGCGATGACGACCGGCGCTTCGGCGAGATCGAGCTTTCCTCCCCCGCCCTGCTTTGTCTCCTTCACGACCACTCTCGCCTGCGAAGGATCGAGTGCGGGTTGAATCGCCTCGACTCTTCCCGCCTTCGCATTCGCGGCCGGGGCAATCACATTCGGACGCATTGCAATGACGGCAAGCGGCCCGGTAATCGAGACCGTAGCAC
>JALYYD010000308.1 GCA_030946775.1 Gemmatimonadota bacterium | reverse complement strand
TCGTGCGATGAGCGGAGCCGGACCGAGCCCCACCCGGCTTCGGCAAAGAACGCGCTGGCTCGCGACGAAAAATCTTCCAGCGACATTGCCGCCGGATCGCCGGCGCCACTCTCCCGCACGGATTCGGCGAAGGCGGCATAAAGCGCTGCTCCGCCCGCGTGTCCAGCGTCCCGCAAGGCGTCAACTCCGGCGGCGGATTCCGCCGAGCCGCTTAACCGGCGCAGTGTCTCGCCGGCCTGCATCACCAGTCCGCTCGCGTTAGTGGGGGTCATATGGATATGGACGATTTCACTTCGTAGATGTTGCGCCGGCGCCCGCCCGCCGCAAGAGCTCCGCCTCGTCGATCGTCTCGATGCCGAGCGAGCGCGCTTTCTCGAGCTTGCTTCCAGCGTCTTCTCCGACAACAACGAAGGTAGTGGATTTGGATACGGAGCCGGTCATCCTGCCCCCGGCCCGCTCGACCACTTCGGTCGCTTTCGCGCGACTGAGCGTTGGAAGCGAACCCGTGACCACGACCGACATTCCACTGAACGGACCATTCGCGGCCACAGCCCGCGGCTCCGTGAGAGTCAGCCCGGAAGCCCGCATCTTCTCTACGAGCAGCTTGGCCGACGGGTCCCGGAAATAGCTTGCGACGGCGGCGGCGATTATCCCGCCAATCCCGCGTACCTCGCTGATCTCTTCTTCGGTCGCGGCCGCGAGCTTGTCGAGATCCCCGAAATGCTGCGCCAGCAGCCTGGCGGCGATTTCGCCGACGTGACGGATTCCGAGCGCATTGAGAAGGCGCGACAACGGCTGCGACTTCGATTGCGCGATTGCGACCACTAATCCGGCCGCGCCCTTCGCCGCGTATCCCTCCAGCGCCTGGAGCCTCTCCGCAGTGAGGGCATACAGATCTGCCGGATCCCGAACGAGATTTTCCTCGACGAGCTGCTGCACTCTCGCGTACGACAAACCGCGAATGTCCATCGCTCCACGCGACGTAAAATGGACCAGCCCTTCGAGCTGTCTTCCAGGGCACGCGACGTTGGGGCAATAAACGGCTGCCTCGCCCTCCTCGCGCACCGCCGGCGTGCCACAAACCGGGCAGCTTTCCGGCATTTTCCATTTACGAAGATTCCCGGTGCGCTTCTCCGGGATGGACGCGAGAATCTGCGGAATCACGTCGCCAGCGCGCTTCACCTGAACCCAGTCCCCGACGCGCAGGTCCTTGTCGCGAATGAGATCTTCGTTGTGAAGTGTCGCCAGCTTCACGATAGTGCCGCCAATCTCCACCGGCTCGAGCACTGCGAACGGATTCAGCGCGCCGGTTCGTCCGACGTTCACCTCGATTGCCAGCAGCTTCGTCTCGGCGATGTCGGGCGCGAACTTCCGCGCGATCGCCCACCGCGGCTCGCGTCCGCCCACCACGCCTAGCTCCTCCTGCAGGTCGAGCGAGTTGATTTTCACCACGCCGCCGTCGATCGCGAAGTTCAGCTTGCCGCGAAGGTCGTGCTCCACTTCGTGGGCCCACTTGCCCACCTGGTCGATTGTCTTGCAGCGCCGCCGCGCCGGCGCGACAGGCACTCCCCATTCGACGAGCGTCTCGAGTAACTCCTCCTGTGTGGCGAATGGAAGCTCATCGTCGCCGGCCGCGAATGAATATCCGAAGAAGCGCAAAGGGCGGGACGCGGTGACCGACGGGTCGAGCTGGCGAAGACTGCCCGCCGCCGCGTTGCGCGGATTGGCGAAGATCGCGTCTCCGGCCTTCGAACGCTCCTCGTTCATCCGCTCGAACCGGTCGAACGGAAAATAGATCTCGCCGCGAATTTCCATTCTCGTCGCCGGTGCCGCGCTGGTTAGACGGAGCGGGACGTCCCTCACCGTGCGCAGGTTCACCGTTACGTCCTCGCCGATGGTCCCGTTACCGCGCGTCGCCCCCATCACCAGAATCCTGTTTTCGTACGTGAGGCTGACAGCAATGCCGTCGATCTTGAGCTCGGTCATATAGCCCGATTTGGCAACATCGTCGCCGGCGAGGCGGACGAGCCGCTCCTCCCACGCGATCAACTCTTCGTGGTTGAACGCATTGCCGAGTGACAGCATCGGCTTGATGTGCTCGTGCTTCGTGAGCGCGCTCTGGACCTCGGCGCCGATGCGGAGCGTCGGTGAGTCGCTGGTGCGCAGCTCGGGGTGGGACTCCTCCAGCTGCTGCAGCTCGCGGAAGAGCTTGTCGTACTCGGCGTCCGAAATCTTCGGACGATCGAGAACGTAGTACTCGTGCGCAGCGCGGTTCAGCGCTTCCCTAAGGTGCTCCGCGCGCGCTGTCTTCGTGTCGCCCGCTTTCGGCTCGCTGGTCTGCTTGGTTGGGCGATTTGGCGACATTCGAAGACTGCTCTCGCTCCGTGTGGGATTTGTACTCTGCGCTGTCGTAAGCTACGACCTTGTTGCGCCCGGATTCCTTCGCAACGTACAGGGCATCGTCCGCCGCCTTCAGCAGCGAATCCTGGTCGCGAATATCCGGATGCGGCCACGCCGCAACGCCGCAGCTCATCGTCCGCAGCAGCGTGCCGCCC
>JALYYD010000257.1 GCA_030946775.1 Gemmatimonadota bacterium | reverse complement strand
CTGGAAGCGTGCACTACACTTCGCGCGCAACACCGGGGACGGTCAGGCTCGCGACTTATGGAACTGTCGTCTTTCTTCCCCGTGGTGTGCCGGGACTCGAGCTTGGCGTCGCACGATTCTTTCACGTCCCGTATCGCGCCAACGAGCCGGGCGCGGACTTCTGGAAGAAGCCGTTCAGAGTCGTCTTTCTCAAGAACGAATTCGCGCAGGGCGACTCGAGCGGAGTGGACAACCAGCTCGCCTCAGTCTTCTTCCGCTGGGTGCTGCCGCATTCCGGATTCGAATTTTACGGCGAGCGCGGCTACGAGGACCAATTCTATGACACGCGCGATCTAATCCTTCGGCCCGATCACGAGCGCGAATATATGCTGGGGCTCCAAAAGGTTATGAATCGAAGAGCCACTTCGTTCGATGTGTTCAAGGCCGAGATCATCAACTACCAGTATCCTTCCGGAACCGTTTACATCCACGCGCTGCTGACGCAGGGCCACACGAACCGAGGTCAGCTGCTTGGAGCGCCGGTGGGGGTCGAGAGCGGAGCCGCCTCGACTATTTCGTGGACGCGGTATCAGCCAACACAGCGTACCACCTTCACCTTCAAGCGAATCGTGCGCGGCGAAGAAGGTGAGTATCTCACGACCGGCATCGTCGTGCCGCGGAACTCAGATGTGATAATCGCCGGCGGGATGGAGCGGATGCGCTATGGAAAAAGGATCGACATCGGCGCCAAGATAGAGGCAATGCAGGACTATAATCGCGATTTCCTGCGCGACGTTCCCAACCTCAATCTACAGCTGACGGCGCGATTGCGGCTCCCATAGTCCGGACGACCGGGCGAGTCGCCGCCAAACCCAACAGAATCCAGAACAACCCATCCCAGGCGGCGGGATTTGTCATCGACGCGATGACCAGCGCCGTACCGCCGGTAAGGCAGGCGGCGGTAAGCGCGGGCCGACGATCCGCGCCCGGCTTCACGAAACAGTGATAGGCGACGCCGAGCAGCCCGGCAGTGAGGAAGATCAGGGTCACGATGCCGCCTGCGTGGTACATCTCCACCACGAAATTCTCCGAGACGCTGCCCTGAATTGCGAGGCGCTCCGAAATATCGCGATAGGCGGCCGCGCCGCGCCCGAATATCGGACTCCTCGCCGCATCGTGAAGCAGAATCTTCCACAGATTCAGCCGGGAGAAAGCCGTGCCTGAGCTGATGTTTACCACCTCGACTACACGCACCACCAGCAGTCGAGCAATGAATGGACTGATATTGATCGCGATCCTGAAGAAGATCGGCAGGGTAAGCAGAACTGCGAGGCCACGCATCAGCACGCGACTCGCGCCGAACTGCCCCTTGAATCGCCACGCCGCCAACGGAACGGCGGCAAGGATCGCGAGCCCGAATGCGAGCCACGGTCCGCGCGCGAGCGCGAGCACCATCGCATCGCCCTGGATCGCGAATGCGGCGATACCTGCAAGCAGCTGCTTTCGGGTCGTGGCGTAGACGATCACCGCAGCGGCGGCAGCCGCGAACGTGGCGGTGAAAGTTCCGGCGACTGTTCCAAGCCCGAGCGCGAAGCTGTCGAACCCGAGCGCGGTTCCGCCGGCTCCCGCCGCCACAGCGCGCACGGTGAGCACAATACCCATCAGCGAGCTGCTCACTCCGAGGCGGACGACGAAACGCGTCCAGGCATCGGGCCGTGCAGCGTAATAGGCGCGCATCAGCGTGAAGGCGAGCACGTTCAGAAACAGCACCCGAATGTCGACCAGTCCGCGGCCCCTGTACTCCAGCGGCGTCTCGAGGACGGTGCTGAGGATCACGAAGCAGAGCATCGTCCAGAACGCCGCGACGGGAACGTCGATCCTGGCGAGGATGCGACTTCGCTCCGTCGCGACGAGGACGAGGAACGCTACCCCCGTCCAGATGTGCAGCAGGTGCACGTAGAGTCCGATTACCGGCAGATCAACGATGAAGCTGAAGGGAGCGACCCAGGCGCCCGCCAGCATGACCATTTCAACACCGTCCACGGCGGGACGGCTCTTTGTCACAGAGGCTGGTACCGGGGCGCGCGGAGGAACGCGGTCCAAAACAGCAGCGTGGCGGTGAGCAGCAGCGAGCCGAGCGCGATCAGCAGGCGGGGTGGGCCGGAGCGTTTCTCTGGCGGAGGCGCGCGATCGATTCGCGTGACTACCGGCGCGTCGTTGAACTCGGTGAGGCGCGCATTCTCAATCGTTGACTCAAGCTGCTGCTTCAGTGTGCGGAGCCTCGTCACTTCGGAGCGCAGCCGATCCTCACGTGACTGCAGCACAGGATTCTGGGTCGCGGACCGCAGCGACATCAAGGATCGGTTGCTGAGCAGAAAATCCTCGAGCTGATTCTCGCTCACCGAGAGGCGTGCTTCGACATCGGCGAGAAATGCCTCGGTGAATTTCCGTCGAGCGGCCGCCTGATCGCGGCGGAATCGGAGATTGAGATCGTCGATCACGTCCACCGCGCGATTGGCGATCGCGGCGGCGGCGATGGCGGACTTCGCATCAACGCTCACCACTACGAGCCCGGCTGGTTCAGTGGAGACTTCGATCATTTTCTTCAGCGCCTTTCGCGCCTTCCAGCGCCGGATGCTGTCGCTGGACGCACGCTTGATCACGAAAGCCTCGACCTTCATCCGTTCGGTCGGTGAAACGGGAATCACCGAAACCGCCAGCGTGTCGAAAAACGCCTGAGACTTGAGGAGGTCCACGAAGAATGCGGTTTGACTTCCGCCGCCTCCGCCGCCGGCGAGCGACATCAGCGCGCCCAGACCGCCAAGTCCTCCCCCTCCCAGTGCGGAAAGATCGGGTGTTGATTTGCCCTCGGAATAGAACGTGGCGTGCGCGGTATAAACACTCGGCAGCAGCAGTGCGATGGAGGTTCCGACTGCCGCACCGGCGAGCATGAAGCGAATCCCAAACCCGCGACGAACCCTGAGGTAGCGCAGCGCTGCGCCGAGGCGCGTCATCACCAGGTTCCGCCGCGAGAAATCGGGATCGAGCGGTCCGTCCGGATCCAAAGTTCTCACGTGCTCAGTTCCATGATCGTACGAGAGAGTTGTCAAAGTCGGCTGAACGGGGAGAACGTGATGGACAAGGTGTTGTTACGGATGTCGAGCCGGTTGCCCACATTCGGGCATCCGCCGTCATTCTGGAAGAAAGCGTTCAACCGATTCTGCAGCGAGTAATCTACAGACAGCGATCCGAACCGGCCTCTCGCCGCTGCGCGCGCGCCAGGGTAAATCGTGACGTCGTGATTACAGTAGTACACGTACACCGGAAACTGAGTGGCGTTGTGAACGTCTTCGTTCCAGCGGATGCGTCCGGCGAAGACTCCGAATCTCCAGCTCGGTGCAAGGTAATCGAGTGCCAGCCAGGCGCTCGATGCCCCGGGGCCGATCGAAGCTCCGATCACCTCGCCGCGGTTGGTGTAGCCTTGCACGACGCGGCGGCTGGTATACCAGGAGCCGATCGGACGGTCGCGCCGGGTCGGGCTTTGCTCGAGCTGCGTCACCTCAGCCTGGATCCGAAAAAGACCTAAAGGGCGTACAGGTCGCGCCCACTGCAGACCGAGGGTGTAACCCTGAGTGTGATTGGGAGCGATGAGTGCGTCCTTCAGATTCCGAGGCAGCTCCGTTCTCGCCCATTCGCTGTAAATCTCCACACCTTCGGGCGGGAAAACCCATCTGCCGAACAGAGAAAGAATCTGATCTCGTCCGCCCGGCCTGAGCGCGGTATCGGCTACTGGGCGATCGTTCGCGCGGTGCGTGTTCGCCAGCACGTCGAGCCAGCGGAGCGGAACCGGGCCCCACCCGCTGGCAGTGGCGAAGACCGATCGCGCGAATCCGAAGGTGAGATTCGGATCCCAGCCCGTTTGAATCGTCGCCGCGAGCGACGCGAGCGAGCGGACATTATTGGTGGAAACGGTGTCGAAATACTTCGACTCGGTTAGCCCGCCGACCAGCCATCGCGCCTCGATTTTTCCGAAGCGCGTGGACATCGGATGCATCGTGCGCAGGAGAAGATGCGGAAATCCGGGTGCATTGTTACTGAGAATCAACGCGTTACGGATTCCCGGACCCCACCACTCGCTCTCCGTTGACGCACCGATCTCGACGTTGCCTGTTCTGACGAACAAGCTCGACTGTCCCGGATCCAATCGTTGGATGCGCTTGTTACCAAATCGCAGCGGCTGATCGATCGGAAACGTGTTGACGTAAAACGGGAAAACGTAGCCGCCCCCGCTGCGGTCGGCAGGAACCGACGGAGTGTTGTGCGCCTGATTGTAGGGAAATCGGCGGAGCAGCCAATCCCGATTTTCTTCCGAGACCAGCTCCGGCGCGAGGATCAGCCTTACCCGCCCGCTCTCGAGCTTGACTCCGGCCAGCGCGCGGCTTCCTATGCCCCGCCCCGCCCAGAGTGATCCGTTGTTCTGCGAGAACGGAAGAGCGGAGTTGGAGACGACTAAGAATTGCGGCGCGATTGCGGAAACCGCTGGGCCATTGTTTCCCCCGCCCATCTGCGGAGTGAGCGACGAAGCCGATCGAAGCAGCAGCCGGCCGTCCACGCGCGAGCCGAGCAGCTGACCGAGACGAATGCGGTCGACCGTCTCGCTCGTCACCAGAACCAGCGCGGAGCGCCGCACGGAGTCGGGTGGGACGCGCAGCAGCTGCGCCCCCATTCTTGCAGGGCCGATGGATGCTGCTAGTGCGATGGCGATGAGCCATCGGTGCGCCGGCAATTGAATCACGATTGTCGAGTGAGAGAAAGCCCTTCCCGCAAGCGACCTAATATAATTGCTGGACGGTGCTCCCGAGATGACGATACACGGCGTCGCGAACGCGCTCGAAAGCCACGGGATTCGGCGGAGGAGTCGTGGAAGGGGCCGCGGAAACCTCCACCCCGGAGAGTTTCCCTTCAAGAACTGCGTGGTTTCCCCCTACGGGCCCGAACCAGCGCGGCTCCCCCCGCTCGAAGATCGCCACCGTTTGAGTCCCGAGCGCGGCGGCCACGTGCATCGGTCCGCTGTCGTTGCAGACGAGCAGCGTACACTGCTCCAAGAGCGCCATCAGCTCGCGCAACGAGGGCCGAAAGACGGCGACGCCCGCAACAGCGCCAACCTCTGTCCCGTAGCCGGATGGGTCCACGAACACGGCCACGCGGTGTCCGTCGTTGACCAGCGACTCTGCAAGCCGGCGGAATCCTTCGAGCGGCCACCTCTTACCGGCATGACTTCCTCCCGGGTGGATCGCGACTATCGGCCCTGACCCGGAGATCAGCGCCTCGAGCGTCCGGCGCGCGGCTGCTTTCTCCTCCGCGCTGGTGCGAAGCAGGCATTCGCGGGCGGCGGGCGCGCCGCATCCGACGGCGGGAAGCAAAGCCAGCCAGTCGTCCACCCTGTGGGTCGCAAGCAGATCGATCGCGACGGCATCGGTGAGGAGCCAGTCACCGCCGTGATGACGGAGTCCGACTCTTCGGCGCGATCCGCTTAGCGCCACAAGAACATCACTTCGGATGTCCATTCGCGCATCGAACGCCAAATCAAAGCTGGCCGCGCGCAAAGCTCCGATGAGACGGCGGATCTTCATCCGTCCGAATGCGTGCGGCGAATACTTTCTGCTCGGCCGCGCCCAAGGGAGCTCGGCAATGATAAAATCGTCCACCAGCCCGCTTTCCGCCAAGAGCTCCGCTGCGTGCGGCTTACCGAGAAGGGTGATCAGGGCGCGCGGGAAACATTTCCTCAATGCGCGAAGCAGCGGCGTGACCAGCACGACATCCCCAATCTGCCATGGCTCGACGACGAGAATGCGACGAGGCTCTCGTGCGCCGTCCGCACGCCGGTGTGAAGCAACCGCGCGTGCGAGCGGACGCCCGAGCGCATCCACTACGCGGAGCAGCGAAACCTTCCATTTGTTCGGGGGCCACGTCTGCGCCACTCAGCGGGGTCGGGCGGGAGCCGAGATTAGTAAATCTCAGTTCGGCGAAGGATCGCGGGGAGCGTCCGAAACATGATGCTGACGTCGAGCCAGTACGACCACTGCTCGATGTACTGCCGGTCGAGGAAGACGACGTCTTCAAAGTTCACGACCGCGGAGCCTCCGCTCACCTGCCACAAACCGGTGATGCCCGGCTTCGCATCGAGACGCCGGAAATGGTGATCCTCGTAATGCTCGAAGTCGGATTCGAAAAACGGCCGGGGCCCCACCAGCGACATGTCGCCGCGAAGCACATTCACGAACTGGGGAAGCTCGTCGATGCTCCAGCGCCGGAGAAAATGGCCCAGCCGCGTGATTCTCGGATCGCGTGGAATCTTGAACAGGCGCGGATCGCCGGTGTGATTGAGATGGGCGAGCAAAGCTTTATCGAGATCCGCGTCGGCGCGCATCGTTCGGAACTTGAGCATCCGAAATCTCCTGCCCCCGAGTCCGGCGCGGTCCTGGGTGAAGAAAACGGGTCCGTGGGAATCCAGCCTCACGGCGATCGCGACCAAAAAGCAAATAGGGGACGCGACGAGAAGCGCCACCGTTGCGCCAAGGATGTCGGTGATGCGCTTGGCGATGAGTGCAGTGGCTTTGAGCACGGGGGCACCCAGCTCGAAGAACGGCTGGTCGTAATGCCAGATCAATGTCGGTCGGACGTTGGGTATGCGCACGTTCCGCGCGGGGTAAAGTACCTGCGCTCCAGCAAGCAGGCTCTCTTCCACCAGGTCCGAGATCAGCGGCTCCGGCAGAGGACCGCACACAACCACAGCCTCGATGTGATGCCGCTCGATGATGTCCCCCAACTCGTCGATTGACCCCAGATGATCCCCGCCTGAGTCGGCAGGACGACGCGCAGCGTTTGCCTCTACACGTCCGACTACGCGATAATCGCCTCCGGGAGCGAGCAGTGCCGCCTCAATCTGTAAATCATCGGGGTCACCCGTCCGAACGATAAGCGCTGCGGCGGCCCCTCGATCCCTTGGCCACACCGCGCGCAAGAACCAATCGGTTACTCGCCGCTCTCCGAGGAGGACGCCCCAAGTCAGGAGCACGGTGACCGCATACACCGCGAGCGCCGGCGTCCATCCTGCCGAAACGGAAAGCACGGCCAGCACGAACGCAGACGCGAGCGCCGCGGCGCTGAAGAGCCGAATGCTTCGGTTCAACGCCCGGTGCCGGCTATAGCTGCCGGTGATGAAGAGACAGAAGAAAAGCGCCGCCGCGAAATACGCACTATCGGAGGGATTGGCAATGAGCGCGTCGCCAAGCGGGCTGCCCACCACCATCCGATGGAGGATATTCGTCACGCCCTGGTACACGAGAAGCGCGAGAGCATCGCCGGTCAGCAGTACGAGAAAGCGCGTTGTGGTCCGGCCGGTGTGGCGCCGCACCGACCTCGGTCTTCGCTCGCGGAGGCGCGAGCGGATGCGTAGTGGAAATCTGACCGTATCGGTCGCAGCCGTGCCGTGATGCTTCATTCAGCCGAGAACGGAAACGAGCACAGAACGCCTGCGTCTGATAGTCATCGGAGTGTGTTCAGATGAGGCGGTCGCGCCAGGTTGACGGTACGAGTGGGGAGTCAATCTCGATCGGCAGATGATACGAGAACGGCTTGACGCCCCGCGAGCGAATCCAGTCCACCATCGCCCGCAAGCCCTGGTCCAACTGCACGGAAGTTTCGTAGCCAAGCAGGCGGCGCGCCTTCTCGGCCGAGCAGGTCGCGACCATAACCTCGCGCGGGCGCACCGCGACGTGGATCGGCTCCAGCTCAAATCCGAGAATGGCGGCGACTCTGGACGCCAACTCGTTCACGGTAATCGGGTCTTCGTCGGGGCCGATGTTGATGATTTCCCCGGAGAGCCCGGGAAGCGTCCCCATCTTTACCAGCGGCGCGACACAATCCTCGATGAACGAGAAGGACCGCGTCTGGGTTCCGTCACCGTAAATGATCGGCTGGAGACCCTGGAGCATCCTATTGATGAAGATGCTGACCACGTTGCGGTACGGGTCGTCATACTTCTGCTTTGGGCCCACGATGTTGTGGGGAACAGCGATCACGTACTCCAGTCCGTGCGTCTCGCAAATGTTCGCCACGAGCAATTCGGCAGCGTACTTCGCGATGCTGTAGGGAGTCTCGGGTTTCGGGGGCAAGTCCTCAGTGAACGGAGGAACGCTCGCTCCGTAGCGCGCCATGCTCGAGCAGTAGACAAACCGCGCCGTGCGGTTCGAGGCCGCAGCGGCGAGAAGCCCGGCGGTATTCTCGTAGACGTGCTTGGCGATGAAGGCCGGAGAGAAAACGCTGAACCCTTCGGGCGCCACGGCTGCGCAGTGGTACACGAGGTCTACGCCGCGAGTGAGGCGTTTCATCGCCCCGACATCGCAGCAGTCGGCGATTTCGAAGTCGATGCCCTCGGGGAGGTTGTCGAGATCGCCGCCAATCATGTTATCGCATCCGACGACCTCGCTCCCGCGGCGGATGAAGGCGTCCGCGATGTGGCTGCCGAGGAATCCCGCGGCACCGGAGACGAATACTCTCAAATGATCCTTTGAATTAAGGCGGAGGCCGCCCCCAACCAAACGGCGGCCTTCCAGTCACACCAATGGAATCTGACTGATTTCCGCGCTCGCCGCAACATGTCGGGGTACCACGTTCGGAGGAGAAACTCGGTCACGCCGCCCTCGGTCGATCAGTACATTTCAAACCATGAAAGTCCTTGTCACCGGCGCAGCCGGATTCATTGGATTCCACACTGCGAAAAAGCTCCTCGCCAGAGGGGACGAAGTGGTCGGCTTCGACAATCTCAATCCGTATTACGATGTCCGCCTCAAGGAGGCGCGGCTGGAGCGGCTGCAGGGGCTGAAGGGATTCCGGTTTGTAAGGGGTGACCTCACAGATACAGCTGCGGTGAATGCCCTTTTCGCCGCCGACAAATTCGACGCCGTCCTCAACCTCGCGGCACAGGCAGGCGTCCGGTATTCGCTCAAGAATCCGCGCTCATACATCGACAGCAACATCGTCGGGTTCCTGAACATTCTCGAAGGATGCCGCCACGCGAAGACCGGTCACCTTGTGTATGCGTCGTCGTCATCAGTGTACGGCGCGAACACGCAGATGCCCTTCTCCGTCAGCCAGAATGTGGATCACCCGCTGAGCCTCTACGCGGCGTCGAAAAAAGCCAACGAGCTGATGGCGCATTCGTACAGCCATCTCTACGGAATGCCGACGACGGGGCTCCGCTTCTTCACCGTTTACGGTCCGTGGGGGCGCCCCGACATGGCCCTCTTCCTCTTCACGAAGGCGATCATCGCCGGCGAGCCGATCCAGTTGTTCAACCAGGGGAAGATGCTGCGCGACTTCACCTACATCGACGACATCGTTGACGGCGTCGTGCACGTTCTCGATCGCCCCGCGCAGCCCGACCCATCGTGGGACAGCGATGCTCCGGACTCCGCGACGAGCAAGGCGCCATACAGGCTTTACAACATCGGCAACAACTCGCCCGTGGAGCTGATGGAGCTCGTGCGCGTCCTCGAGAAGGCGCTGGGCAAAGAAGCGAAGAAGGAGTTTCTTGGAATGCAGCCGGGCGATGTTCCGGCAACCTACGCCGACGTTGATGCTCTCGTCCGCGACGTCGGTTTCAAGCCCGGCACTCCGATCGAAGAAGGCGTCAACAAGTTCGTCGCGTGGTACAGGGAGTTCTACGGGTAGAGCGAGCGCTCGCTAGCCCGCCGCTTTCTCGATCGCGTTCACGACGTAGGCGGCGAACGGCATCGAGCAGGTGAACGCGGGCGAGACGGCGTTGAGGACGTGCATCGAGCGCGAATCTCCCTCGATTCTAAAATCCATCTCCAGCTTGTGAGTGCGAAGGTCGAGCAGCTGCGCTCTGATTCCCGCCCTTCCCCAATGGTTGTACCTGGCGGGGTTCATGTCCTGAATCATCGACGAAGCAAGATGGATGAGATGCTTTCGCCGGTACTTTCTGATCTCCGTCCACGCCAGACGGCGGAAATTGAAATCGTTTCTCAAGAGCAGCATCCCCTCCCGCCCGACGATTTCCGCAAACTCGCGCGGCCTGAAGCCGCTCAGTCCCGCGTACTGTTCCCTCCAGAAAGCCGGAATTGCGGTCGGTCCGATCTTCGTTCGCCCTTTCATCGTCACGGTGAAGTGGACGCCGAGAAACGGGTTCGCGAGATTGGGAACGGGATAGATATTTGTGCGCAGCTTCTCGTCTTCGTCGGCGTAGAGATACACGCCCTTGAATGGCAGAATGCGGTGGTTCTGCGAAAAGCCGAAATCCCGCGCGACCTTGTCGGCGTAGAGGCCGGCGGCGTTGACGACGTAGCCGGCCTCGATCCGCCCTCCGCTCGTCCTGACCGAGCTGCCATCACGACCCTCATACGACGTCCCCGTGCGAATCTCGATCTTCGCCGCCTGCGCGTCGGCGACGAGCGTGCGCATTACCTCCTGCGGATCCACCGACGAGGTCGTCGGCGAGAAAATTGCGCGCTCATACGTCCGGATCCTCGGCTCGATTTCCCTCGCTTCGGCGGCAGTCACACTCTGAAGCTCGACATCGTTCACTTTCCCACGCCGCAGCAGCTCGTCGATGCCGGCGAGCTCCGATTCGTCGCGCGCGACGACGAGCTTGCCGCAGCGGTTGATCATTAGTCCGCGCTCGAGACAATACTCGGTGAGGCGC
>JALYYD010000255.1 GCA_030946775.1 Gemmatimonadota bacterium | reverse complement strand
GTTCGACCGGCGGCTCTTCCCTCTCATACCAGCCGGCGTAGAACTCACCCTCATAGAAATTCTCGAATACCGGTTCATCGAAGCTGCGAATCTCCTTCGCCGGGTCGCTCCTAAGTCTCCGGGCGTACGGCCACCTCGCTCCCGCAGCGACGTCGAAAGCGCGAATATCGCGCTTGTCGCCCGCTCCTACTCCGTAATAGAGAGCACGGCGATGGAAGCCCAGGCTGTTGTCGAGAAACAAGTAAATACCAATGCGACCATCCATAATTGTCGCAACTTCGACGTAACATCCGTCATTTTCAGGATATGTCGGAAGGGCCTGCAATTGGTGAGAGAGCTGGGACTTTCTTATTGCCCCTGTTTCCAGAAGGGTGCTCTTCAAGGTTTTTCCGAGGTTAATGAGCCAGTTTGCTTCCTCGCTTCTATCCATATTCCCATACTCCTCTTCTCACAGGCGTGACGCCAGTTTGTCGGACCGATATTGCTTAGTGTCCCTGGAGCGTGTGATGAATTTGAAGGGTTTACTCGGGTACGCATCGGCTATGCAGGTGCAGATGCAAACGCGGCGCTCACCCGCAAGTCATACGCGAGTAACGCGAGCCATGACGAGTGGGCATTCGTTGTTCCCTATCTTACGCTCTGCCAAGCAGGTGGTGGCACTCTACACGAAGTTAGAACGACTGCCCAATCTTGCAGGACGTCCTCGCCAACACGACACGTCGTGCAAGATCGCCAGCGGTGGACTGCGCATTCGGCGGACACATGGAGTCAGCCCAACTAAGTGCCGGACTTCTTCCACTACCTGATCGTTGGTCTCGAACAAATCGGCTCCTCCCTACGCCCTCACCAACTTCTTATAGTGAATCCGGTGCGGCTGATCCGCATCCGACCCCTTCCTTCGATGCAGATCTAAATCATAGTCCTTGAAGTTCCCCTCGAACCACACGACTTCACTCTCCCCCTCAAACGCCAGAATGTGCGTCGCCACCCGATCCAAAAACCACCGATCGTGTGAGATGACCACAGCACACCCCGCAAAATCCAACAACGCCTCCTCTAAAGCACGCAGCGTGTCGACGTCGAGATCGTTCGTCGGCTCGTCGAGCAACAACACGTTGCCACCCTCGAGCAACGTCTTCGCCAAGTGCAGCCGGTTCCGCTCCCCCCCAGAAAGACTGCCGACGATCTTCTGCTGATCCGCCCCACGAAAGTTGAAGCTCGCCAGATACGCCCGGCTATTCATTTCTTTTTTGCCGACCTGAATCATCTCGCGCCCGCCCGAGATCTCCTGCCACACAGTGTTCTTCGGGCTCAGCTCGCGCGACTGATCCACATATGCCAGCTGCACGGTCTCGCCGACCTTGAGCGAGCCGCCGTCCGCCGTCTCCTTCCCAGTGATCATCCGGAAGAGCGTCGTCTTCCCCGCGCCGTTCGGACCGATCACGCCGACGATCCCGCCGCGCGGCAGCGCGAACGAGAGATTCTCGAACAACAGATTGTCGCCGTAGCCCTTCTTCACATCCTTGGCGATCACGACGTCGTTTCCGAGCCTCGGCGGCGGCGGAATGACGATCTCGTTCTGCGCCACCTTCTCCTGCTGCATCTCGCTCTCCAGCTCCTCGTACTTCTGCACGCGCGCCTTGTTCTTCGCCTGCCGCGCCCTCGGCGCCAGTCGCACCCACTCGAGCTCGCGCGCCAACGTCCGCTGCCGCGCGCTCTGCGACTTCTCCTCCTGCTGCAATCGCGTGCGCTTCTGCTCGAGCCAGCTCGAGTAGTTCCCCTCCCACGGAATCCCCGCGCCGCGATCGAGCTCGAGAATCCACTTGGCGACGTTGTCGAGGAAATACCGGTCGTGCGTGATCGCGACGACGGTCCCCGGAAATTCCGCTAGGTGCCGCTCCAGCCACGCGACGCTTTCGGCGTCGAGATGGTTGGTCGGTTCGTCGAGTAGCAGCATGTCCGGCTCCTCGAGCAGCACTCGGCACAGCGCGACGCGACGCTTCTCGCCGCCGGAGAGCTTCGTCACATCGGCGTCCGGCGGCGGTAGACGCAGCGCATCCATCGCGATCTCGATCTTGCGATCCAGCTCCCACAGGTTCAGCGCGTCGATCTTCTCCTGCACTTTCCCCTGCTGCTCGATGAGCTTGGTCATCGCGTCATCCGACATCGGCTCGGAGAACTTCATCGAGATCGCCTGATACTTGTCGAGCAGATCGCGCTGCTCCTTCACCGCCAGCTCGACGTTACCGAGGACGTCCTTCGTCGGATCGAGCTCGGGCTCCTGGGACAGGTAGCCGACCTTGGTGCCCTGCGCCGCCCACGCTTCGCCCTGAAAATCGTGATCGACGCCGGCCATGATGCGTAGCAGCGTCGACTTGCCCGCGCCGTTCGCGCCGAGCACGCCGATCTTCGCGCCGGGATAAAAAGAGAGCCAAATGCCGCGCAGAATCTCCCTCGAAGGCGGGACGACTTTGCGCAGGTCTTTCATGACGTAGATGAATTG
>JALYYD010000253.1 GCA_030946775.1 Gemmatimonadota bacterium | reverse complement strand
GCGGGCGCGAATCCGGACGAGGCCCTCACCGGTCCCGTGGCGCGCGGCGACGCCGTGACGGTTGGAAAACACCTCAAAGGACTGAAGCACTCGCCGTCGGCGCTGGCAGTCTATCGCGCTCTGTCATCCGCCGCGGTGGAGATCGCGGAGCGGCGGGGGATGGATCAGGAAAAAGTGGCCGCGCTTCGCGGGACGATCGCGGCGACAGTGCGCCAGCCGCCGCCGGAGAGGCCGGGACTTTAGTTCAGCTGCTGCAGCGGCTGGGAAACAACCCGCACGCCTTTGGGCGGCGTGAATGAAAATGCGCTGCGAGGCAGCACCGGGTTCATCGTCAGACGGGTGATCGTAATCGATCTCGTCAATCCGTTGCGATCGGTGACCTCGAACCGGCGCACCGAGTTGTCGGTGTCATCCACCCAGAGCCGGACTTTCTCAAATGGAGCCGAAGCCGATTTCGGCGACAGCGTGACGATGTGCGCCGCTCTTCCGCCGGCCGCCGCCTTGCCGCCGGCGACCGCGGTGTAACGTGAATGCGGCGAGGTGAGGAACTCTCCAGCGGGATCGAATGTGGACGTAGCCGTGCCGCGCGCAGACTGCCGAATCACCTGGCCGGGGACGCTGCTCGGAACATAGAGCCACAGGTTCGATCCGTCGGCGACGATGTGGTCGCCGTTCGTAAACGAGATGCTGAGCAGATTCGGCTTCCGCCTCAGCATCGTTCCGCTCGTCGTCGCGGTCGTTCCGGTGAGCGGGTTGGTCAGTGTCTGGTCGAACTCCGCGCGAATGGAAGTCATCCTCGCGTAAACGGCAACTGCGCGGTCGAGCGTGGCATCCGCCGACTGGGCGCGCGCTGAAAGCGGCAGCAATGCGGCCGCGAGAAAAACGATTCGGTTGATCATGTAAGGGCTACCCGACAGAGCTGGCGCGGTTCCTAGCCGAAGGCGCCGGCGGCGGCGGAGGAACTTCGCGGCCGATCGCGCCGGCCACGGCGCGCAGCTCCTTCACCATCGCCGCGAACTGATCGGGATACAGCGACTGCGCGCCATCGGAGAGAGCGCGATCGGGCTCAGGGTGGACTTCGACGATGACGCCGTCGGCGCCTGCTGCGACGGCGGCGCGCGCCATCGGGATGACCTTGTCGCGAAGTCCGGTGCCGTGACTCGGATCGGCGATGATCGGCAGATGCGAGAGGCGGTGCACGATCGGGATCGCGGTCAGGTCGAGCATGTTTCTCGCCGCCGGATCAAAGCTCCGCACGCCGCGCTCGCAGAGAATCACATTCTGATTTCCCTCGGCGATGATGTACTCGGCGCTGAGGAGAAGGTCGTTGATCGTCGCCGCCATTCCACGCTTGAGGAGCACCGGCTTGCCGATCTTGCCCACTGTTTTCAGCAGCGAATAGTTCTGCATGTTGCGCGCGCCGATCTGGATACAGTCGGCGACTTCGGCGATTTCGTGAGCGCCCTCATCATCCATCGCCTCGGTAACGATGGGAAGTCCGGTCTCCTTCTTCGCAGTGGCGAGGAAGGCGAGTCCCTGCTTCCCCAAGCCTTGAAACGAGTAGGGAGAGCTTCGTGGCTTGAACGCGCCGCCGCGCAGCGCCGTTCCGCCGGCGTCGCGCACGATCTGCGCGGTGCGCACGATCTGCTCTTCCGTTTCCACCGAACATGGTCCGCCGATGATGGCGACGCCGGAGCCGCCGATCGTGAATCCCGGCGCGATCTCGACGACCGTGTTCTCCGGGCGCCATTCCCGCGAAACCTGCTTGTATGGCTGCGTGACGTGGATGACGCTGGCGACGCCGGGGAGCGCTTCGATGCGCGACGAGTTGACGCGTCCATCGTTGCCGACGAGACCGACGGCGGTGCGCTGCGCGCCGGGCATTGGACGCGCTTCGTACCCCATCTCCTTAATGACGGCTACGACCCGCTCGACTTCCTTCTCGGTGGCGCCGTGCTGCATTACGACGAGCATTATGCCGCCCCCGCTCCGACTTCTGCCGGGCGCGATGTGGGATTTGCCCCGTCCACGGCCGGCCCGCGCATTCTCACGCTGACGAGAGACGAAACCCCCGGCTCCTGCATCGTCACGCCATACACCGCGTCCGCGGCTTCCGTTGTCGTGCGCGGATTGTGTGTGATGACGATGAACTGCGTCTTGTCCTTGAATCCGTTCAGCATCCGCACGA
>JALYYD010000248.1 GCA_030946775.1 Gemmatimonadota bacterium | reverse complement strand
CCGCGTCCGGAGAAGTGGCGGCGGCGGAAACGAGTGCGCTTCCCACGACCACGCCGTCCGCCAGCGCGCCAACCTCGCGCGCCTGATCCGGAGTTGAAATTCCAAAGCCCGCGCAAATCGGAAGAGTCGTCGCGGAGCGGAGTCGCTGCACAGATTCCTTCAATCCCGCGGACACCGAGGCGCTCGCGCCCGTCACTCCGAGCCGGCTGATGAGATACACGAACCCGCTGCCGTGCTTCGCGATCTCGGCCATCCGCTCCAGCGGAGTCGTCGGCGCGACGAGCCGGATGAACGCCAACGGCCCGTCCGACAGCCAGCTCTCGCGTTCCGCGTCCGATCCGAGCGGCAAATCGGTGAGCAGAATGCCGCTCACTCCCGCGTCGGATGCGCGCGAAAGCACGTCGGGCCCGGCGGCGAGAACGGGATTTAAATAGCTGAAGAGAACGAGCGGAGCGCGTGTCTTTGCGCGCGACGCCAGATCGAGCGTCTTCTCGAACGTCATCCCCTGCGCGAGAGCGCGCTGCGAGCTGGATTGAATGACCGGTCCGTCGGCGATGGGATCGGAGAACGGCACACCGAGCTCGATGATGTCCGCGCCTCCGGCGTCGAGCGCACGAAGACAATCCATCGAGCTCTCGATGTCCGGAAACCCGGCGGTGAGATAACCGACGAGAGCGCGCTTCTTTTCGCCGCGCAGCTCTTCGAACCGCCGGTCTATGCTATTGGACGAGATAGTCGTTGATATTGAGTCCATACCGCTCGGCGTCGGCCGTCTTGATGATGGTGCGCGGGTATTCTCCGCCCGCGTCCGGTATCGCGAGGTCAACCGTCAGCGGGGGGTTCATCATAATACCGGTTGCGTCGCTCACGACCTTCACGATCGGCCGCGACAGCGCCTCCGCGTTCGGATTCGCCGCATACACAACGGCGAGCTCGAACGTGTCGAGCACGACGAGCGTGCCAACCGGGTAAATGCCGAGCAGGTTGATGAACGCCTTCACTACGACGGGATCCATTCCGCGCTTCGGATTGTCGCGCATCTCCTGGAGCACAGCCGGCGGCGGATACGGGACCGTCTGATACGACCTGCGTGACGTCGCCGCGTCGTATCCGTCGGCGACAGCGACGATCTTGCTCGTCATGCTGATGTTGCGCGTTCTGATCGGCTTCGGATATCCGGTCAGGTCCTGCTTCATATGGTGCTCGTACGCGACCGTCATCGAGCGGTATGAGAGCTGTTCCTGCTGGCGGCGGAACTGAAACAGCGCAAGCACTCCGAGCCACGGATGCGAAGCGACCCAGCGCCACTCCTCCTCCGAAAGATCACCGGTCTTCTGCAGCAGATCCACGGGGACGCGCGATTTTCCGATATCGTGCATCAGTCCGGCGAGACCCAGCTCGTACAGCTGAAGCTTCGTCATTCCGAGGCGGCGGCCGAGCGCGACGCCAAAGATGCAGACGTTGACGCTGTGCGTGAACGTGTACTCATCGTAGTCGCGAATCGCGGTCAATCCGATGAGCGACGTCTCCTCGTTCAGGATCTGATCCACGATCCCCTGCACCACGCGCTTGATCTTCCGCATGCTCGGGGTCTTTCCCATCCGCACTGAGTTGATGACGTCCTTCGTCACCGCAACCGACTGCGAGTAAGTGCGATTCGCCGCCGCTTTGGTCTCTTCTGCGAACTGACGGTCACTCTCGCTCTCGATAGGCCGCTCGAGCTCGAAGACGGTGATCCCCGCCTCCGCCAGGCCGCCGGTGATCCGCGCGAACCGCTGGTCGGGCGATTCCTTCACCGCTGTATCGAGGCGCGAGATGAAGACGGTCCAATCGCGCGGAGCGGTGGTTCCGGCGACCGTGATCGCCCCGATCCCTGCCGCCTTGCAGAGAGTCAGCAGATGGCCGAAGCTGGCGTAGTTGCTGAGATCGAGACGAAGCCGCGTCTCGTTGATGAAGATGAACTCGCCGGAGATGCGGAGCTCGAGCTCGCCTTCCTGCTGGCGGAGCTGTTCAGTCACTTCGGCAAGATCGGAGAGCGTCTTCTGCACCGCGGTGTGCTCGACGGGATAAAGCTTCATCGCGCGCAGGGCGGCGTAGAACGCAACGATGAAGTTGCGTCCACCGCGCCGCACGTTCGCCGCTCCCGCATCGCTGCCTCCGCGATCCTCCGGCCGCCCCGGCGTCGTCACGATGAAGATCCTCCCCTGATCGCGCGCGTCACTGCGTTCCGGACGATGATCTCCTTGTCGCCCGATGCCTTGTTGAGCGAGTCGAGCGCGCGCTGCGATCCTATCTTGCCGAGTGCCATCGCGGCACACGCGCGCATCTCGATGTCTTCCTTCTTGGCCATGAATCCCTTGGCGTGAAGAAAACCGTCGAGCAGTGGAATTCCCTGGTCGCCGCAAAGCGTTCCGTACGCCTCGAAGAAGGCCATTTTCTCGGTGAGATTCGCATCACGCATCTCCTTGCTCTTCACGGCCGTCTCGATGCGCGGCAGCGCAGGCTTCGAGCTGCGGGCGCCGAGCGCGCGTACAGCCGCGACCCGGATGTCGCGGTCTTCGTCGGACAGCGCGCGCTCGAGAACCTGGAGCGCGCCGGGCGATCCGATCTCGGTGAGCGCGTTGACTGCGGCAACGCGAATGTCCGGAGCCGCCACGGTGAGCAAACGGCCGAGCGCAGGGACGGCGGCCGGCGTCTTGAGAGCCGCGGCGCGGCGGATCGCCTCGATGACGACGATATCGTCATCAGACCCGATCAGACGCACCAGCTCCCCGGTGTGCGACGCCGCGAGCCGCGAAGCGGCGTTCTCGAGGAGCGCGCGAAGCTCTGCGTTGTTGCTCCGGCCGATCCATCCGAGCACCGTCTCGAGTGCGCGCGGCTTGAGCTGAAGAAAAAGCTCGTTGAGCTCGACTTGCGGGGGACGGAGCGCGGTGTCCTCGAGCGCCTGAAGCAGCTGCGTGAGCGCCGCCGGATCGCTCAGCAGCTCGGCGAGATCATTGAGACGCTGCCGCTGCGGCTGAAGAATCTCGGCGGCGCGCTCGGCCGTCACCCCCGCCTCGCGCAGCAGATACGCGGCGGTGCGGAACTGGGTCGTCGAGAGAAGCACGAGGAGGAAGTAGTCGAGCACGCCACAGATCTCTTCGCGCACCGTCGGGTCGCGCTCCTGCTCGAACGTGTCGAACAGCGAGGCCAGAACCGGGGTGCGAAGATCGACCGAGAAATCGCGCTTGATCTCACTCTGCAGATATTCGATCTCGCGGTCATCGAGGAAATAAAGCGTCGAGTCGAAGTCCTCCATCTTTGCGATCGATGATCTGAGAGGGGCGTCTCCCTCCACCTGCGCGGGCGACATTATCCGCTCCCGCGTTTCCGTCGGCTGCATCCCCTCGAGCTCGGCGCTCCCCTCCGTGCCCAGATCGACGTACTTGTACTGCAGCGCACTGAACTCGGCTTCCCACATCATCGTCAGAAGATCGTCGTCGTCCGCGGATGCCTTGCGGATGCGCTGGAGAATGTCGAGCAGCGTCGCGAGATCGGCGTCCTCGAATCCCTTCTCGATGCGCAGCTCGCGAATGCCGTCCTTGTAGAACGTCCAGGGCAGGCTGTCGGTGGCTCGGTCGGCTTCCTCGAGAACCGGTCGCTTCTCCCAAAGAAATTGCGTCTCCGAGATTTGCATCTCGATTGCGTCCGTCTGCGTCCACAGCGCGGCGAACGACTCGCGCACCGTGTCCAGCGCGCGCGAGTGCATCGGGTTGTTCGGCAGATAAAGCTGGTACGCGCGAATAGCCTTTCCGAGCGCCTTCATCGTCTCGACGACGAAGCTCAGCGGAAAGGACGGCTCGTCCAGCTCCTCGACCGGATCGGTCACGTCCGTCAACGTCCGGTGAGTCCGAGTGTGGCGAGCTGCGCGACATCCTTGTCGCCGCGACCGCTGACGCAGAGAAGCACCGCGTCCTTACGCGACCAGCGCTTCTTGTTGGCGTCGATCCACGCCACCGCATGAGCGGTTTCCAGCGCGGGAATTATTCCCTCGAGACTGCTCAAAAGCTGAAGACCGGCGATCGCGTCGTCGTCACCGATCGAAACGTATTCGGCGCGGCCGGAATCCTTGAGGAAGGAGTGCTCGGGACCAACGCCGGGATAGTCCAGTCCCGCCGAGATCGAATGGGCCGGATGCACCTGTCCGTCGGCGTCCTGGAGCAGATAGCTGAGCGCGCCGTGGAGGACGCCGGGCTCGCCGTGCTGAAGTGACGCGGCGTGCTCCCCGGAATCGAGTCCCTTACCGGCGGCTTCGACCCCCACGAGCTCGACTCCGGAATCATCGACAAAAGCGTGAAAAATTCCCATCGCGTTGGATCCGCCTCCGACGCAGGCGACGACTGTCTTTGGAAGTCTGCCGATCCGCTCCACAATCTGCGACCGCGCCTCGCGTCCGATGATCGCCTGAAAATCGCGGACCATCCGCGGATACGGAGCCGGCCCCACTACGGAGCCAATTATATAGTAGCTATCGCCGACATTCGTCACCCAATCGCGAATTGCCTCGCTGGTCGCGTCCTTCAGCGTACGCGTCCCCGATGTGACCGGAATCACGGTCGCCCCGAGGAGTTTCATCCGGTATACGTTGAGCTCCTGCCGGCGGATGTCCTCCTCGCCCATATAGACCGTGCAGCTCAGCCCGAAGTGCGCGCAAATCGTCGCCGTCGCCACGCCGTGCTGGCCGGCGCCGGTCTCGGCGATGATGCGAAGCTTTCCCATCCGTCGCGCGAGCAGCGCCTGACCGACAGTGTTGTTGATCTTGTGGGCGCCGGTGTGATTGAGATCCTCACGCTTGAGAAAGACCTGCGCGCCCACGTGCTCCGAAAACCGCGGCGCCGCGCTCAGTGGTGACGGGCGCCCGACGTAATCCTTGAGCAGCGCGTCGAGCTCGGCGCGGAACGACGGGTCGGCCATCGCGTCGTCGAAGGCGAGCTCGAGCTCGTCGAGCGCCGGGATCAGAGTTTCCGGAACGTACCGTCCGCCGAATGCGCCGAAGCGCCCTCCGCTCGCGACCGTCACGCGAGACGCTCCAGCCCGCCGACGGCGTCGGCGAAATCGCGCATCAGCTGATGGTCTTTCACACCCGGAAATTGCTCGACGCCGGACGAAACGTCCACCACGTCGGGGGCGAGATCGCGCAGCGCTGTACCCACGTTGTGGGGGTTGAGTCCGCCGGCAAGAATGACGAGTCCACCCGTCCTCTTTCTCGAGACCTCCGGCGCAAGCTCGTGCCAGGGAAGAATCTGTCCGGTGCCGCCGAGCTTATCGGGAGACATCGCGTCGAGAACGACGCCGTCGGCTGCGTCCATCAGCTCCTCGGCGGAAGACGGGAGAGAGGAGCGTGCGACACGAATAGCCGCCCAAACTTCTCCGCCGAAAGTGCTTCTCACCGCGTGCACATCATCGGGAGTAGGATCGGCGTGGAGCTGAACGACGTCGAGCTCGAGCGCGTCGGCGATGCGGCCGATCTCACGCACCTCATTCGTACCGAAAACGCCGACCTTCGCAATGCCGGCGGCAGCATCGAATAGCTCGCGCGCGGCTTCGACCGAAACGTGGCGCGGACCGGATGCGAAAATCGCTCCGACATACGAGGCCCCGATCTCGGCGGCAAGTGATGCATCGGCGGGACGTGTCATCCCACAGAATTTAATTCGGGCGAGCATTTCCAGAGCGGTTGATTGAGGCGAAACCGGCGAGAAGCTGCGCCGGATTCGGTGATGCGGAGAGCTCCGATCCAATCAGCACAGCGTCGGCTCCAGCTCGGGCGACTGTTTCAATGTCGGATGGCGTGCGATACCCGCTCTCCGCGATGGCGATGCATTTCCGCGGAATGTGCGGAATAAGCTCGAGCGCCGCACCATCCATTTCGAGCGTTTCGAGGTTCCGGTTATTGACGCCAATGATTGCACCTCCCACCGAGAGAGCCCGCTCGAGCTCGCTTTCGTTCCTTACTTCGATTAGCGCGTGGAGCTTGTACTCGACGGAGGCGCGAAAGAGCTCTTCGAGCTTTGAAGGGTCGAGCGCCCGCGCGATAAGGAGCACGGCGGAAGCTCCGGCGGCGCGCGCCTCGGCGATCTGGATGACATCCACGATGAAGTCCTTTCTCAGGAGCGGCAGCCCAGTCGCAGCGCGTGCAGCGGCGAGATCGGCAATGTCACCGCCAAAGCGCGACGGCTCGGTGAGGATGGATATCGCCGCCGCGCCGCCCCGCTCGTATGCAGCGACCTGCTCTGCCACATCGAGACCAGGATTGATGCCACCCTTCGAAGGCGACGAACGCTTCACTTCAGCGATCACGGCGACCGTTTTCCTCTCCAGTGCGCTGAGGAAGTTCGTGGCTGGTGGGGCCGACAACGCCTTGTCCTCGATCTCCTTGCTCCGCGGACGCAGCTCGGCAGCGCGCGCCTCGGCGGCGAGGACCAGCTCGCCCAGAACACCCTTCGGAGTAGCCCACTGAATCGAGCCTTGCACTTCGGTGGCTCTTCGGCTTATCTTGGAATTCGGCAAATGTTCGGTTCCGGTGCGGTGCACCGGTTCATTCTCCAACCGGCCGAGAGTTTATGTCGCTAACAAAACGCCAGCGTGAGATCCTGACCTATCTCGGGGAATATTCCGAGGGGAACGGCTATGCCCCGAGCTTCGAGGAGATCGCGGAGAAGTTTAACTATAACTCTCTCGCCACAGTCCACGAGCACCTCACAAATCTCGAGCGCAAAGGCTACATCAAGCGCGCTTACAACGAGAGCCGCGGAATAGAAGTGCTGCCGTCCGACATTTTGCCCCGGGCGACCTCCCTTCCGCTGCTTGGAATGGTCGCGGCTGGAATGCCGATCGAAGCGATCCAAACGCACGAGATGATCGGGGTTCCCGAGGACTTCGTCCGCCGCAACGGAAGCCATTACGTCCTGCGCGTGCGCGGGAACTCGATGATCGACGAGCAGATTCGCGACGGCGATTTCGTGATCGTCAACGAGAGGCACGCCGCCGACAACGGCGAGACCGTAATTGCTCTGGTGGACGGAAACTCGGCTACTGTGAAAAAGTTTTACAGGGAGCGCGACGGCCGGATCCGGCTGCAGCCCGCGAACGAAACGATGGCTCCGATCTATGTCCACGAGAACGACATTTCGATCCAGGGCGTTGTCGTTGGCGTGCTGAGAAAGTGCTAGATGTCTGCTAGGTTAACTTCCTTTTTCAGCTAGCTTTGCGATAGGCACTCCCGAGGTTCTGGAGTGCCTTTTTCGCACTCCCGGTTTCGAGCGAGCGTTGGGCCAGCGAAACGGCGTCGGGGAAGTTTTTCGAGAGTCCTCCGACGTATATCGCGCCAGCCGCGTTGAGGATCACCGCCGCCTTCGCCGCTTCCCGCCCCCGATTCTCGAGGATCTCCTCGATGATGCGCGCGTTGTCCTCAGGTCCGCCGCCGGCAAGGTCCGACTCTTTCCCCTTGCCGAAGCCCAGCTTGGCGGGATCTATGACCCATTGAGAGGTCTTGCCGCCCCGGACTTCCGTCACGTGGGTGAGTCCAAGCGGCGAGATCTCGTCCAGCCCCGGCTCCCCGTGCACGACCAGCGCGTGCCTGGAGCCAAGTGAAACGAGTGCGTCGGCGAGAATCGGCGCGCGGTCGCGGTCGGAGACGCCGACGACCTGCGCACCGGCCTTTGCCGGATTGGCAAGCGGGCCAACGATGTTCATCACGGTCGGGATTCCCAGCTCCCGCCTAACCGGACCGACGTGGCGCATCGCGGGGTGCATCAGCGGCGCGAACATAAAGACGAGCCCCGTCGCCTCGAGTGTCTTGGCCATCACTTCGATAGGGACTTCGATCTCCATCCCGAGCGCCTGGAGAACGTCGGCGCTCCCGCAGCGAGTCGTGAATGATCTGTTGCCGTGTTTCGCAATCCGGACACCCGCGCCCGCCGCGACGAGCGCTGCGGCGGTGGAAATGTTGAATGTCGGAACCACTCCCCCGCCTGTGCCGCAGGTATCGACGAGAGAATCGGGATCTCTTGCCGGAAGGACAATCATCGCGCTGCGAAGAGCGCGGACGACGCCGGCAACCATCTCCGACGTTTCGCCGACGGCGCGCATTGCGGCGAGGAGAGCGCCGACCTGCACCTCGCTCGCCTGCCCCCGCATCACGACATCGAATGCCTCTTCGGTGTTCGCTGCGGAGAGCGGCTGATGGAAAGCGAGCTTCTGGATCGCGCTCGTGAGCGCGTTTGAGACGGGTGAGTTCACGGCTACTGCGCTTCCGCCGCGGCGCTCGGGCTCACGACGGCGAGCAGCTCTTCAACGAGCCGGCCCGCATCCTCCTGGGGAGCGTCGCGAAGCATCCGCTCCACACGGTAGAGGAGATTCCGCTGCTGCGTCAGCGATTCGTTCTGCTCGTACAGCTGACGGTGCGCCTTTTCCAAACGTCCGACAGCGGAGGCGACCTGCTCCTCCACCGCGGAGAGACGCTGCGCGGTGACTCGCGCATCTGCGCGGGCTTTCTCCGCCTCCGCTTCGAGCTCCGCCACTCTGGCGTCGGCGTCGTTCCCAGTTCCGTTGAGCAATGCGCGCGCTTGCGCGAGCCGGCGCTCGAGCTCGGAAATGACCCGCGAATGCTCCTCGTGCAAGCGCCGGGTGAGATCTTCCAAATGCGTCGTCGCTTCTATGCGGGCGTCGCGCTCGCACAGCTTTTCGAGCGCGAGGACGAACAGATCCACCGCAGGGGCGAGCCGCTCGGAAACTCGCGGACCGAACACCCGCTTCGGCTCGTAGAGCGCAATTACGGCGGTGAGCTCGCCGTCGAGCGTGCATCCGCGGACGAGGAACGCTCCCGTTTCCTGCGGCGCCGGAAATCCGAGCAGCTTCATATAGTCCTCGGACTGCGCGCCGAGGTCGGTGAACTGCTTCGCCGCGAGAAGCGATTTGCGCACGTTTCCCGGCAGATGGTCGAGGGAAACGTTCAGCTCAGTGACTTTCGGCTCTCCATCGGCGATCGCGGTGCGTCGGCAAAGAACGCCCCGCTGCTGGTCGTAACCGAACACCTCGACGTGGGCCGCCCGGTCCGCCTCGGCGACCTCCTGTGCGAGCGCCGTCAGCGCTTCGGGGAGGGAGCGCGCTGCGGAGAGTACTGCCGACAAGCCGGCGAGCGTGCGTGATGCCATAAAAGCGATTTGACCGATGGATGCGGGGAGGCGTTCGCATCTTCATCACTTGCGGGGGGAAAGTCAATCATCGGCAACGGTTTACATTCCTTGACACCCCCCTGTGAGAGGATAATTTCTCGCTATGCCGTCACGCAGCATTCAGCTTGTGTTGCATTACGACGGCGCGGGATTCTCCGGCTGGCAGCGGCAGCCGGTCGACCGCACGGTTCAAGGTGTGATGGAAGCGGCGGTGAGCAGGATCTGCGACGCGCCGACTAATGTCACTGGAGCGGGAAGGACCGACGCCGGCGTTCACGCGCGCGGGCAGGCGGCCGGTGTAATTGTGCCGGATAAATGGCGAGCAGGCGAGCTTCGCCGCGCCATCAACGCGATTTTACCGGAAGACGTATGGGTGTCGGCGGCGTTCGAGATGCGTGACGATTTTCATCCGCGCTACAGCGCGACCGCTCGCGCATACCGGTACTATGTCGGCACCGACGAGCTGGCGTCGTCTCCCTTTCGTGCGCGAACCGAATTGGCTTGGCGCCGGCCGCTGAGTGAAGACCGCCTCGCCGACGCCGCCCGGCAAATCGAAGGCGATCATTGCTTTCGCGGGTTCGCCGTCAAGGGAACCGCTCCCGAGACGGACGACCATCACTGCTCGGTGAAGCGAGCGCGCTGGATTCCGCGCGGCGGCGGAATTCTGTTCGAGATAGAAGCCAATCGCTTTCTCCATCATATGGTTCGCTTTCTCGTCGGCACGATGCTCGACGTCGGATCGGGCAAGCGCGATCCAGCCCATATCACGTCAATTCTTGAAAACGAAGACAATTCAACCGTCTCGCCGCCCGCCCCCGCGCACGCGCTCTTTCTCGAGCGAGTCGAGTACCCGCAAGAACTCTATCTGGATCACCAATGAACATTTATCTCGAGAGCGTGGATCTTGACGAAATCAGGAACGCGACCGCGTCCGGCATCGCCGAGGGAATCGCGTTCTCGCACGTAACCCTTTCCGCCGACGCGCCGGGTGCAGACGCCCACGAGCGATTGGATGAGATCGCGCGGGCATTCGCTCTCCCCATCTGTGTCGCCGTAGGCTCGGTGAGCTCGGCTGACATCTATCGTGAAGGGCGGGAGCTGGCGAAACTCTCGGATCACATCGTCGTCGAAGTTCCGTTGATCGAAGACGCGCTCAGCCCGATGCATCGGCTGAACGCCGAAGGTGTGACCGTCTGTGCAGCGTTCGTGTTCAATGGAGCGCAAGCGCTCCTTGCCGCCAAAGCGGGCGCGTCAATGGTTCGCGTGACGCTCGACGACCTCGACTCCAACGGACAGTCGGGCACCGCCGCGCTCTCCGAGATCAAGTCGATTCTCGAAGCCGCCGGGGAGGAATGCGACGTGATGGTCGGCTCGCCGGCAAACGCGAGCCAGTTCTCCGATGCGATTCTATCCGGCGCCGACATCGTTTGTTTGAAGCCGCCGGTGCTCCATTCGCTCATCACTCACCCGCTCAGCGATCGCGGCGTGGACAAGTTTCTCAGTGAGCTGTCGCGCCGTCCGAGAGGAAGGACACAATCCTGATGCGCATCGGTCTCGCGTTGCTCACCGCGGGCGTCGTCGCCGCCTGCGAGGGTACTCCGTCCACATCGTCGGCTCAGTCGCTTCCCTCCTCCGAAGGAATCTCGTCGTCGCGCCGAACAGCGATCACCGAAGCGGTCGCCCGCGTCTCGCCGTCGGTGGTTACCGTTCAAACCGAAGTCATCGAGCACGTCGCAGCCGATGTCTTTGAGCAGTTCCTGGGGGGGCGGTCGGGGCAGCGTGCCGCAGCGGGACTGGGGAGCGGATTCATCGTCCGCTCTGACGGAACGATTGTCACCAACGCTCACGTCATCAGCGGAGCGACGAAGATCTCCGTAGCGCTCCGCGACGGAACGACCTATCCCGCCAAACTGCTCGGCTCCGACGAGGCGAATGATCTCGCCGTGATCAAGATCGACGCAAAGGGGCTTCCCGTAGCGCCGCTCGGCAGCTCGTCGAGTCTCATTATTGGCGAGTGGGCGATCGCAATCGGCAACCCTTACGGTTTTCTGCTCGCCAACTCCGAGCCGAGCGTCACCGCCGGGGTCGTCAGCGGGACGGGACGCAACCTGGCGGCGGAGAGCGAAGGCTCGGGCGTGTACGTGGACATGATCCAGACCGACGCAGCGATCAATCCCGGGAACTCGGGCGGTCCGCTGGTGAACGCTGCCGGCGAAGTCATAGGCGTGAACAGCTCGATCTATTCGCCGAGCGGCGGATCCATCGGCCTCGGTTTCGCGATTCCGATCAATCGCGCGAAACGCGTCACGGATGATCTCCTCGCGCACGGAGTAGTGCGGCGCCCGTGGATCGGAATCCAGCCCCAGCTTACGAACGCCTCAGGCAGGGGACCCGCGACAGGTGTCATCGTCTCCTCGGTAGTGCCCGGTTCGCCGGCGGCCCAGGCGGGCATTCGCGAGGGCGACATACTCGTGAAATCGCGCGAGCGCGTCCTGCACAGTCCGTATGACTGGTTCGCCGAGCTGCTCGAGCTGCGCGTTGGCGAGACGGTTAAGCTCACTGTGCGGCACAATGGAAAGGAGATGCCCATTGAAGTACGGGTCGCCGATCTCCCCGAGGTCAACGCGCCGAAGGTTACCGTGCTTCGCGAGCTGGAGCTGATCACAGTTACACCAGCAATACGAGGCGAGCGCCAGATTCGCAGCGTTCAGGGAGCGCTTGTTCGGAGCGTCTCGGACCGCGTCCGCTCTCAGATCGGCCTCGTCCCCGGCGATGTAATCGTGCAGATCAATCGAACCCCGGTCGCCGACGCCCAGTCGGTCGAGCGCATTCTCAACGCCTACGGCCGCGGAGTGGTTCGCGTCTATTTCGAACGCGGCGGGCAGATTTATTCCACCGAATTCGGGCTCCAGTAAACAGTGAACGACGTTTATAGCTCCCCACTCGCCGAGCGTTACGCGTCGGAGGCAATGCTCGCGTTGTGGTCCGCGCAGACACGCCACGGCCTGTGGAGGAAACTCTGGCTGGCATTGGCAGAATCGGAGCGCGAGCTCGGCGTCGCCATCCCCGAGAGCGCAATTGCGCAGATGAAGGCAAAGGTTGACGACATAAACTTCGCCGCCGTCGCCGCGTACGAGAAGAAGCTCAGACACGACGTGATGGCTCACGTCCACGCATTTGGCGATGTAGCGCCTGACGCGCGTGCGTTCATACACCTCGGCGCTACCAGCGCGTTCGTAACCGACAACGCCGACCTGCTGATGATGCGGAGCGCGCTCGCTCTCCTCAGGGGGAGAGTAGTCGAAGTGCTGCGAGCGCTCGCCGGCTTTGCGGGCGAGTGGAAGTCCGAGCCCACTCTCGGCTACACGCATCTCCAGCCGGCGCAGCTCACGACCGTCGGAAAGCGCGCGACACTCTGGATGCAGGACCTTGTCCTCGATCTCAAGGACATAGACTACCGGATAGCCACACTCCCGTTTCGCGGCGTAAAGGGCACTACCGGGACGCAGGCCAGCTTCCTCGAAATCTTCGGCGGCGATCACGACAAAGTGAAGCGTCTCGATGCGATGGTTACGGAGAAGATGGGGTTCTCCTCTTCGCTTCCCGTCACCGGGCAGACCTACTCTCGCAAGCTCGATGCTGCGGTACTCGGTGTCGTAGCCGGCGTCGCAAGCTCGGCTGCGAAATTCAGCGGCGACATCCGGATGCTCCAGTCATTCGGCGAGATCGAAGAGCCGTTCGACAAGAGCCAGATCGGATCGTCAGCGATGGCCTACAAGCGCAACCCGATGCGCAGCGAGAGAATCGCTTCCCTCGCCCGCTTCGTCCTTTCGCTCGAGCCAAACGCGAACCAGACTCACTCCGTCCAGTTCCTCGAGCGCACGCTCGACGACAGCGCGAACCGCCGGCTTGTAATCCCCGAGTCGTTCCTCGCCACCGACGCGATTCTTCTGTTGATGCTGAACGTCGCATCCGGATTGACCGTGAACCGCGAGGTCATCCGGCGCCGAGTACACGACGAGCTCCCGTTCATGGCGACTGAGAAGCTGATCATGCGAGCGGTGCGCTCCGGCGGCGACAGGCAGGACGCGCACGAGACTATCCGCCGTCACTCGATGGACACAGTGCAAGCGATGCGGGAATCCGGAAAGCCGAACGATCTTCTCGACCGTCTCGCCTCCGACAAATCGCTCGGAGTGTCGAGTGGTGATTTGAAGAAGGAGCTCGACGCGGCCCGCTTCATCGGACGGGCCGCCGAGCAGGTTGACGAGTTTCTAGCAGAGATCGCAGCGCCCATTCTCGCGGACAAGTACGCTCGCGCATCGAGCGAGGATCTGCGGGTCTGATGCTGGTAGGAACGACGTCGCTGCCTCTCGCGAAGATTCGGCGCGGCAAGGTGCGCGACGTGTACTCGGTTGACGCCGAAACGGTTCTGCTCGTAGCGACTGACCGCGTGAGCGCGTTCGACGTCGTGATGAGCGAGACGGTTCCAGGCAAGGGCGCAGTGCTCACACAGCTCACGGCGTGGTGGCTGACGAGTCTCGGCAGCTCGGTGAATCATCATATGATCACCGCCGACACAGGCGAGATCCTAGCGCGCATTCCAGCGCTTCTTCCTCACGCGGATGAGCTTGCCGGACGGGCGATGCTCTGCCGCCGTGCAGAGGTGTTCCCTGTTGAGTGCGTCATTCGCGGGTATCTCAGCGGCTCGGCGTGGAAGGAATACTCCGCGAACGGAACACTCGCGGGCGAGAAGCTTGCCGAGGATCTTCGCGAGTCCGACCAGCTGGAGCCGCCGCTATTCAGTCCGGCGACGAAGGCAGACGAAGGGCACGACCAGAACATCACAGTGCAGCAGATGGCCGATTTGATCGGGAACGCCGGCGCGGAGCTCGAGCGCCTGACGCGTCTCGTTTATGATTTTGGCCGCGCGACAGCGGCCGAGCGTGGAATAATCATCGCCGACACGAAGCTGGAGTTCGGTCGCGTCGCGGGCGGAGATTCAGACCGCGGAGCGATTATATTGGTGGATGAAGTACTCACACCCGACAGCTCTCGTTTCTGGCCGGAACGGAGCTACTCTCCGGACGGACCGCAGCAGAGCCTGGATAAGCAGCCGCTGCGGGATTACCTGGAATCTGAACGCCGCGGCGGACGATGGAACGGAAACCATCCTCCTCCCCCACTTCCCGACAACGTGATTGACGCAATGAGCACACGCTACCGCACCATCTTCGAGATGCTCACGGGCTCTCCGCTTCCGCAGGGCGCCGCATAGTGACATTCGCGCGCGAAGGATTTCCATTCATCGCTCTGGCCGGCGTCATCGCCGCCGCCGCGTTCGCGATCGCCGTCAACCGCCGCTCGTGGGGTTTCTGGCTCGTTGCCGTAGTGCTGCTCCTGCTCGCGCTGTGGGTGGCGTATTTCTTCCGCGACCCGGAGCGCTCCGGCCCGCGCGGCCCCGCGCTGGTGATTTCGCCGGCGGACGGGAAGCTGATAATGATCGCGGAGGTCGACGAGCCTTCGTTCCTCGGCGGAAAGGCGATCCGGCTTTCCATCTTCATGAACGTCTTCAACGTCCACGTCAACCGCTATCCTACCGACGGCGTCGTGAAGTACCTGCACTATAACCCCGGCAAATTCTTCAACGCGTCGTCGGACAAATCGAGCCTACTCAACGAGCAGATGTCGGTCGGGCTCGAGACAGCTCACGGGAAAATCCTCGTTCGGCAGATCGCCGGTCTCATCGCGCGCCGCATCGTCACCTACAGCAAGATGGACGAGAGCGTGCGGCAGGCCGAGCGGATGGGGATGATCCGATTCGGCTCGCGCGTCGACGTGTTTCTCCCTCTCAACGCCAAGATCATTGCCCGGAAGGGAGACATCACCAGCGCCGGTGTAACCCTGCTCGCGGAGCTTCCGTAATGCTGCCGCAGGATCACAAC
>JALYYD010000208.1 GCA_030946775.1 Gemmatimonadota bacterium | reverse complement strand
CCCCCGGGCCCACTGCATTAGCCGGTGCAACGGGAACGACCACGGCTACGACGCCGCCAGGCGCTCCGATTCTCGCGACCGGCGCGCCGCTGGTGGCGGTGCAACCTGCCACTGACAGCACGCGGTCGATCATCCGAGCCGCCGAGACGGCGGCTCCAGCGCTGATTCCGAAGCCGGCGGGCACGCTCAAAATCACGATGGAAGATCAGCCGGTTCTCGATTCGCGGCCGCTATTCATCCAGGCGCTCGCCGCACAGCGAAGGGGTGACACCAATCGCGCGAAAGAGCTTTATGCCCGCGCGCTCGACCGTGATCCCCAGAACGCGGATCTCTACAACAACATCGGCATGCTCTATAAGAGCACCGGCGAGCTTGATCGCGCAGAGGATGCGTACCGGCACGCCGTGAGCTTGAATCCGAAGCTCGCCGCCGCCTGGAGCAACCTCGGCGTCCTGCTGAACGAGCGCGGGCGCAGAAAGGAAGCGATCGCGGCGCTGCAGCAGGCGATCTCCGTTGATCCCAGCAACGTCGGCGTAAAAGTGAATCTCGCGCTGCAGTATTACGCCTCGGGACTGTACGCGGACGCCCGTCGCCTGCTCGATGAGGCGGTTAGAGCGAACCCAACGATGGCAGAAGCGCAGTACGCACTCGCGCAAACCCTCGAAGCCCAGGGAGATCGCAGTGGTGCAATACAGCACTATGACCTATTCTTAAGTACATCCAACGGGCGGTTCCCGCAGTTGGAGCGGCAGGTCACGCAGCATCTTGCAACATTGAAGGCAGGGTCATGAAGGCAGCGAATTCGGAGCGAGTCTCAAAGCTAAATGGCGCCGCGGGATTGATCGTCGCCTGCCTCGCCGCTGCGTGCGCACCGCCGCCGCGAAGGCCGCCGGCCCCGGCTCCAGTCACCATTCCAGCGCCGCTCCTCGTCGCCGATCTGCCCAGCATTCCCGTTCAATCGCTCGTTAATGATTCTGGCGCCGTGGCGAAGCGGGACAAGGGCGGGCGCATCACGCTGACTTCATCCAACGCCGATCTGCGGGATTTGCTGCCTCTGCTCGCGAGTGCCGCGGGCGTCAATCTGGTGATGGGTCCGGAAGTGCGCGGCAACGTCAGCGTTCGCTTTCAAAACGTTCGCGCCATCGACGCGCTCAACGCCGTAATCGAGCAGTCTGGACTCGTGGTCGGAAACCCGGCTCTCGAAGCGCCGTGGCCGCGTCCCGTGTATTACGACCTGCCGGTGAACATCAACCTGGCCAGCGCTGCGACTATGCGCGCCCGGTTCAACATCACGCAGAGTCTGGCGGAATGGATCGTAAAAGGACGGACGTTCTAGAGTTCCCCCGCTGACGGGCAACAAAAAAGCTGGGCCAAAATCGGCCCAGCTTTTTTCTTGCCGTCGAATGCTACTGGATCGGCATCAGCAAGAAGCTGAGCGTACTGCTCGCGACGCTGTATCGGACGGCGCCCGACGTCGTGGAGGTCGTGGACGCATTCCCCTCATCGAGGGTCGCTTCCAGGTTGGAGAAATTCTCCCACGTAATGGGGCTGATCGTAGTCGTGAGGAACGTTCCACCGGTCGTAACGGTCTTGGTCAGAGCATTCGAGAAGGCTGCTCTTCCACCAGTGTTCGACAGAACGTCGCGCGAAACGTACGGGCCCTTCCAGGCTGCGATCGCCGACGATTGAAAGCTCCTTCCATTGATGTCGGTGCTGCTCGCATTGGGCGTAGTGACAAGCGCGTCAGTCGTGCTGGGATACTGGCGGACGTCTGAGAAGAACGCCTGCACGCCAGACTGGAGGTTGGTGAGATCAGACGCGATGCGCGAGGTGTCGCCCTTCGATAATTGGCTGTTCAGCGCTGGAAGAAGAACTGCAGCCATTATCGCGATGATTGCGATCGTGACCAGCACTTCGGCGAGTGTGAAACCCTTCTTGAAGCTGCGGCGCGTAAGCGTGGATGGATTCATTTTCATTTTATTTTACTGGATTGGAAGGGCGAGGAAAGTAAGGATCGACGTGCCCGAGCTGTAGCGGATATTCCCGGCTGTCGTGGAAGTAGTGCTCGTTGTTCCTTCGTCGAGCACAGCTTCAATGTTCGCGAAGTCAATGAAGCCGACGCCGGTCACGCTCACCGTCAGGTACGAATTGGCACCAGCAGCGACGGCTGTGAACGTCGTCGAAATCGTGCCGCCGCCGCCTGTCGTCGAGAGCACGTCGCGTGCGAGGTAAGGTCCTTTCCACTTCGCCTGCAAAGCGGATGGGATCGTGGACGTTGACCCGTCAGCATTCAGCGCGACAGGAAGGCTTCCGGTTCCCGAAGAAACCGAGGTCGTGAGCTGCGCCACCGTCGTCGGATAACGGTGCACGTCAGACACGAACGCCTGCGCCGCGGTCTGGATGTTTGTCAAATCCGAAGAGAGCCGGCCTGTATCACCCTTCGCGATCTGTTGGTTCAAAGCTGGCAGCAGCACTGCGGCCATTACGGCAATGATCGCCAGCGTGACCAGCACTTCCGCCAACGTAAAGCCCCGGCGGGATGCCTTCCGGCTTGCAAAGGGTACCCTGAACTGCCCTGCGGAAATTCGAAACATTTTCCCTCTTGGTTGACTCGGTAACGCGATAATCAATGAGACGAAGCTATATGCCACCCGTAACGGAGAGGTTACGCCTACGGCGATTGCCGTTACTGGCGAAAATCTTAAGTGTTTACGCGTGACGCCACCGTTATATTAGTGTCCGAATGACCCCACGAGTCTCGATACGTTTGTTTGGTAAGCCCGACGCTCTCGACTCGTCCGGTCAACCCATCCCCGGGCTGGGACTGGGGAAGCCTCTCGGACTGTTGAGCTACCTGCTCATCGAGGGGAAGACGTCGCGCGAAACCCTCATCGGGCTGCTATGGGGTGACGTCCCAGAGGTAAAAGCCCGCAATGCCTTCCGCCAGGCCCTTCACCGGCTGCGCACGGCCCTCGGCGAGAGCGTTATTCCCCAGGATCCTGACGCCTTGTTCGTCGCTGGCGACGCGGATCTCGCCACTGACGTCCAACGGTTTGAGCGGCTTCTCGGCGCCGGTGACTCCGAAAAGGCGATTCTCGAATACGCTGGAGATTTTCTCTCCGGACTGAGTGTGGCGGAGCCTGCGTTCGACGAATGGGTCGAGTCGAAACGAAAGCGATACCGCGCGATGTTTCGCGACGCGCTGCGCGCGGCGGTTCAAAACGAGCTTGAGTCAGGCGAGATCGCGCTAGCCATTCAGCACGCCTCAACCCTCGCCGAATCGGATCCGATAGACCCCGCCGGAGCAGTTCTCTACGCCAACACGCTCCTCGGCGCCGGCCGGAGGGCCGAAGCACTCCACGCGCTGGAGGAATTCGAGCGGCGCTTCAAATCGGAGATGGACGCCCTGCCGCCGGCTTCAGTTCGTGAATTTTCATCGCGCCTGCGGCGCGCGCCTGCGGAGCGCGGTGCGCGAAGCGCGCCCCGCACTAAGTCAACCTTCGTCGGCCGCGAGACGGAGCTCGCTCTCCTCCTCGCCCGGCTCAAATCGCTGGAATCCGGCAAGGGTTCGGTTGTCGTTATCGATGGCGAGAGCGGTGTCGGGAAGACGAGACTTCTGGATGAATTCTTCATTCGAGCGGCGGACTTCGGCTCGCCGCTCCTGCTGCTGGGACGTGAACAATCACCCGAGGCGGCGATTCCGTACGCGTCGCTCGCGGAGGCGTTGCGGGGGCTCCTCGACGCTCCTGGAATTTCCGGCACCGGCCAGCACCTGCTTGCCGAGGCAGCGCGCCTGCTGCCGCAGCTGCGTGATCAATTTTCGCTTCCCTCAATCGACGAGATCGCAGACGATGCCGGGCGTCTGCGCTTCTATGAAGGAATCGCCGCTCTGCTCGACTCTGTGGCGTACGAACAGGCGACGTGCATCGCGCTCGACGATTTTCACAATTGCTCGCGGACTACATTCGGCCTTGTTCAGTATCTGGCCGAGCGGCTGAAGGGAGCTCCGATCCTCTTCGTGATATCCGGCCGCTCGGGATCGGGGTTCGCCGAGCTTCGCCGCCTGTTGTACGAGTCGCTGTCTCGCGGGTCGCGAAGCGTTGCGGGCGATGGACGTGAGCCGGCACTCGTGACTCTCGTCGGGCTCGCCGGGCCTGCCGCGCGGGAGCTGATCGAGGATCTCGCCGGCTCCACTATCGATGAGACGACAGTGGAAGAGATTCTCGCCGTATCCGGAGGTCTGCCATTCGGAATTGCCGAAGCGGTAGAGCGCGTGCGCAACGGCGATCCCTTCCAGCGCGCGCCAGTCCGTATCCGCGACGTTCTCTGGTCGCGCCTGCAGCGGTGTACGCAAGCCGAGCAGCGACTGTTCGTTACCGTGGCGCTTTTCGACAGGGCGGTGCCGATCCGTCTGCTGGCGGCAGCGTCGCACCTCCCGGAAAAAAGCGCGCTCGACGCGGCGATGTCGCTGGAGCGGGATGGATTTCTTCTCCAGCGGCCCGAGGGTATGACTCCGGCGCACGATTTCGCGGCTGACCTCGCACTCGAAGGCACTGGCCCCGCGGGCAGAGCGCTGCTCGCGGGTTGGGCGGCGGAAGCGCTCGAGCGCGATGAGTCTGGATCCGCCGGAGAGCTCGCGAGACTTTTCTCTCTTGCCGGGCGCCGCAGAGAGGCGTTCACGTACTCGCGCGCCGCGGCATACGAAGCGCTCTCATCGGGCGCCAGCGACGCTGCGCTGCAACATTTCGAATCGGCCCTCACGACGGCTCCGTCGGGAACCGAGCGCGAGGAAATAGATACAATGCTCCGTTCACTGGGAAGCGGATCGCTCCGTCTCCCTGGCGAAACGACCGGGCCCGCTCAATCTGCCGGGATTGCGACACCCTCGGCGCAGGAAGCGCCGCAGCCGACTTCGAAATCCGCGCCCATTGGCGAGGAAAGCACCGGCTCGTCCGCAAAGCCCGCCCACGCGCCGGCGCGTTCGATACGGTCGATCGCGATCATCACGGCCGCTTCACTGGCAGTTGTATTCGCCGTGTTCAAAACGGTGTCGAAGGCCGGGGCTTCGCGAACGCCGGGAACCTCGCTCGCGGACACGCTGATTGTCGCGAGAGAGATTGATCCGCGGGACACCGTCATCGCTTTCACGACCGGGCAGCTCGGATCTGCCTTGAACGTTCTCGACGGAGCCACCCGTCACGGGCGCACTCGCACCTGGGTGGATTCCCTCCGGCTTCCCTGGACCAACCCCCTCGTCTCCCCCGACGGACGAAGCGTAGCCGTGGAGCGAATCACCAAGGAAGGTTCCGATCTTTACGTCATCTCCAGTGACCGTCGCGATACCATCCGCCTGAGCAGCAGGCGCGGCGACGACTTCGCGAGCGGCTGGTCCCCGGACAGCAGGTGGATTCTCTCGACTCACGGCGAAACGCGCAGCGACGGGAGCTATGGCTCGGATTTGTTCGGCTATTCCGTCGTCGAGCGCGACCGGCGCATAGCCTTCGACACGGCGACAGCACGCGGCGTCGTTGAAGCGTCGTGGTCGCCGGACGGCAGCCACGTTGCCTGGACGGCGCGTGTCGGAGCGCTGCACCAGCAGGACGTTTTCATCAGCGACGCGGACGGCAGCCAAGTGATGAACTTGACCAACGACCCGGGTGAAGATTACAGCATCGCCTGGTCGCCGGACGGCAACACCGTCGCGTTCACCAGCGAGCGCACGGGACGCGCCGAGCTTTATTCCGAGAACATCGCAACGCACTCGCTGCGGCGGCTCACCTGGGAGGGGGCGCACGCCGACCACGCGATATTTTCTCCGGACGGCCGATGGCTGGCGTACGAGTCAACCAAGGGCGGATCTCCCGCCGTGTATGTAATGCCATCGGCTGGAGGAACGGGCCGTAGCGTCGCGCCATCCTCTGCACGCGTGACCCTCGTAGGATGGCGCGGTACAGCAGTTCCGTACCTCGACCAGATCCTCGCTGACGTTCCGCGGCTAGCTAATCCAGGAGACGCCGGGGGGCTGATAGTGCGCGCGATAGATCGGAACGGAAATCCGATCAGGCCGGGAAGCATTCGCGTCAAGGTTCTCGACAGCACGCTCGTTCGAATTTCCGGAATCCTGGTGGTGCCCGTCACGTCGATGACGGACACAATTCAGGTCACAGCGCTGGCGCGCGGGCTCGCGAGGGTAACGATAAGCGCCGGAAGCTGGAGAGCCGACACGGCGTTCATTCCCATCGGGCAGGAAACCCTCACGCTGCTCGATGACAACTTCGAGCGCGGGCTGAACCGGGAAGCTTGGCGCGCCCTTGGATATCCATCGCCTACGACGAAGGGCGGGGTTGGCGCGGCGGGTTCGGCCGGGCTCGTGACCCGAAGCGACCGGGAGTGGGAAAGCGGAGTGCTCAGCAGAACCGTCTTTCCTGTGCGCGGCGGAATCGCCGCCGACGTCTGGGTGAAGGCGCCGTTCACGGATCGCGCGACGGCGGCCCGCTCATTTGTGATTGCGCTGGTGGCCGCTGATCCGGAAGAAGTAATCGACTCACTGGCTCCCCAGTTTCTGCGGCTCGCGACGGTTGCGTGGCTGGGTGAAGCGGGACGACTGAGCTATGGAGTCGGTCGCGAGGTATTCACGGAGCCACTCAGCCAGCTGGGTGGAGGCAGCGAGCACCGGATCACCATCACGGTAGGTTCGGACGATTTGGTCGCGTTCTTCGTAGATGGCCGCCAGCGATGGAAGTCCGGATTGCGGCTGACGACGGAAGGAGATAATTCGCGCGCGCAGCTATGGCTCGGGGGTCAGGGCGCCGGGGAGGATGTGGTGTTCGACGAGGCGGCCGTCCGACTAAAGATGCTCCCAGCGACACAGCCAAAACGCGAGTAGCGGGCCCGGGCGCATTATCAGCAGCCGCGAACTGGAATCGAAAAGGTGAGCGTTCCAATGATTCCGCTCGTGGGGATCCAGGTGATGGTTCCGTGATCCAGATCATTCCCGGTATCGAACACCGACTCCGCGTCGCTGGCGTTTGCTCCCGTCACGCTTCCCGCCGAGAGCTGGAGCACCCCGTTCATTATCGTAGAGTTAGAGGTGGTAAGCGGGTTTCTCTGCAGATTGTTGGCGATAATGGCGTCCCCGCTCTGGATCCCACTCGTTCCCACCGATAGTGACAGGTACGGACCGTTCCAGCTCGCTACGGTCGTCGAGTTCATTGCCGTGCCGCAGGCGTCGACTGAAACCCCAACGGTTGGCCGGGTGGTGAGCTGGGAAAGGAGCCGCGGATAGCGTCCCACGTCTTCCCTGTAGCGGAGAATCGCCTGGTTGATCGCCCGCAGGTTGCCGGATAAAACCGATGAGTTGACGGTGCTGATCTTGGTCACGACCACGGGGAGAATGATCGCAGCCATAGTCACCACGAGAAGCAGGGCGACCAGTGTCTCCATCAGCGTGAAGGCCTTCCTTACAACACTCAACATCCGGTGATCGGCAGCAAATAGGTGAGCGTCGAGCTTGCCGCCGTGTACCTGATCGTGCCGGTGGTGAAGTCGGTTGAGCCAGCGTCCAATGAGCCCTCCACATCGGTCGCCATCGCGGTAGTGACCGAATCCGCGAAGATGCTCAGAGTACCGTCCATCACTGTCGAGCTCGAGGTGTTCGTCGGCGAGCGCACAAGGTTGTTTCGGATAGTCGCGTCGCCGCTCTTGATGCCGTTGGACGTAACGGTCAGAGAGAGGTACGGCCCCTGCCAGAGCGTAACGTCGGTCGTCGAGAGCGTTATCCCGCAAGCGTCGGTGTTTGCTGTCGTCGGCTTGGTCGTCAGCAGGACGAGCTGGCTCGGATAGTAACCTACGTTCTCCCTGTATTTCTGAATCGCGTCGTTAATCGTCTTGAGATTCTGGGAGACGTTCGTCGAATTCGAAACGCGAACCCGGCTGCTGAGAGATGGAATCATCACCGCGGCCATGACGGCGATGATCGCGAGCGTGACAAGCACTTCGATCATTGAAAACCCGCGCGGAAAGCCCGTCCCGCGCTCCCGCCCCCGACGCTTAGTCACTAGCATCCGGCGATGATGATTCCGTACGAGAGCAAGCCAGTCGTTGAATTCCATTGAACAGTCCCGGAAGTGTCGGATCCATTGGAGCTGAGCGGAGGGACAGTTTGCCCGTCCACCGCGATATTCAGATTCTGCCAGTCCGCCTTTCGCACCGACGGAATCTGGATGTCCAGCCGTCCGGGCGTGGATGTCGTTCCCGGCGTCCGGACGAGCAGGTCGTTGGCGACGTAGTCGCCGATCGGAAGGCCGCGGGGGCTCGACGGATCGGTAGGTGACGTGGAATCGATTTGCAACGATATGTACGGACCGCGCCACTTCGACGCGAGAAACAGGATCGCGTTGCCGCAGTCGTCGTATGGCCGGTTGGTACTCGGCGCCCAGCTCAACTGCTGCAGGCGTGATGGATAACGAGTGACGTTGGTTTTGTAGTTCTGAATGCCGGTGGCCGTGTTGTCGAGCGTCGTCTGCAGCGAGCTGACCTGCGCCTGATTGATTCTGGTCGTCATCGACGGCACCACGACGACCACCATCAGCACGACGATAGTGATGGCGACGAGAATCTCGACGATTGTGAATCCATCTCTCGGGTGGCAGCGGATATCGTTTCTCATCCGGTGCAATTCGCCTGGACGCCCATGTTCCAGGTCAGCGTGACAGTGTCCCTCGGGCCGGCGGGCCCTGCCACCCACCTCACGCTTCCCGAAGTATCGGTTCGGTTCGCTCCGGGTAGATCATTCCCGTCAACGATCAGATTGAGCGCCCTGGCATCGGCATACGTCACTTGAGGAACAACCACTTGGATGTAACCTGCGACATTGTTAGCCGTGGTGCGCCGCATCTGGTTGAGAGCGGTGCCGATGTTCAGACGCAAGCCGGTCTTCGGGATGACGAACCCGAGATAAGGCCCGGCGTGGCCGGGTGAGGTCGGCGTAACGTTCCCAGACCACTGCCCCGTGTCCGATGCGGCGAATGCAACCAGTGCCGTGGACGGAGCGATGTTGTTGCAAATCGTCGAATCATTGATCGCTATCACCGTGCCGAACTGGGAAAGCTTCCCGGCATATAAATCGATCGCTGTTCGAAAATCGAGCTTCGCCTGGGCGATGCTGTCGAGCATGTCGGCGTCGGCTTGAATGCGCTTGTGATACAAGTATCTCGTGGCGTTCGGCACAACCAGCGCCGCCATAATCGCCAGAATGGAGACAGAAACCACAACCTCGGCGATTGTAAATGCAGGTCGTTGCGAGCGTGTCATCAGCAGACCTTCGTTGTTGTCGCTACCGCCGTGTACACAACATCCACAAGCTCGTTAACCGGCGCTGACCATTGTACCAGGCCCGCACTGTTACTGCGGTCGCCATTGTCGGCGTCACCGTCAATGAACGCGTTGAGCTCCTCAGCGTCCTCGAATCGTACGTTCCGTATTATCAGCGGCAGGCTCGAAGCCGCGTTGTTGCTATTTCCAGTTCGGTAGATCGTATCGATGATCGTTCCGATTGGTGTCGGAAAGCCAGTGGTGGGAATGACTCGTTTGTTAAACGGGCCTCCATTGGTTTGGCCCCACTTGTTAGCTGTAAGATTGGTGTAGGTTGTCGTCGGAGTGGCCGGGCCAATCCCACTGCAGCTAGTGGTGTCGGTGCCGAGAATGTTGCTGCCTAGGTGGGAGATTCGAAACGGATAACGCGCGATTTTCACGCGAAAAGCTGCGATACTGGTCGAAAGATCCGTCAAAATCGCGGCCGTTTTCTCGATATTCTGACGCGTGAGATACGCGACAACGCTCGGTACTGTCGCGGCGGCGAGGATGCTGAGCACGGCGAGGGTCGCAACTACTTCGAGAAGAGTAAAAGCGCGCAATACTTTCTTCATCAGCAGATCCTTCCGACTGGTACGCCAAACGTAACGTCCACGCGTTCTGACGCACTCGGCGCGCCCCACTGCACCTGACCGGAATTATTGCTGCGATCGGGCTGATTTACGTCCGCGCTTCCATCGACCGCGTCGTTGAGCTTCACTGCGTCCTGAAACCGGACGAAACGGATTGTGATGTTCAAAAAAGCCGTTTTCAGCGACGTCTGCGTTCTAAAAAGCGTATCGCTCGCCGTGCCGATCGGCAGCGGGAAGCCATATACGCTCAGCGCTTTCGAATAGTAAGGACCTGCGTTGACCCACTTCGCGGCATTCGTCGCGCCGTAGAGCGTCACCGGCGTCGCCGGCGCGCGGCCGGTGCAGCTAGTCGTATCGGTGCTGGTGATGTTTCTCGTCAGATGCGTCAGGCGTGAAGGAGAGTTGCCGACGGTGGCGCGAAAATTCGCGATGCTGTTCTTGAGGTCGGAAAGAATTGACTCGGTGGTGTCTATCTCCTGCGCCTCCAGATAGCGCGTGATCCCAGGGAGGGTCAGCGAACCAAGAATGGCAATGATCGCGATCGCCGCGACGACTTCGACGATAGTGAAACCCCTTCGGACGCTGACACCGCTGCTAACGTCGAACCGCATTGTGCTCCTGTGTGCTGCCGGAATCGCCTAAGGGAAAGATGTACGATTTTCCCTTCCACTTTGTTCCCGATCCGGACTGCAGGTCCGACTTGAACGCAGTCGCAGCCGGAAGAGCAGCGGAATGAACCGCGGCAAACGCCATCGCCGCGGCGATCGCCGAATCCCTGTTCCCGCCCTCATTGTATAATAGCGGCAATCTGTCTGCCAAACGCTCGGCGACTGGAGTGAGCGAAACGTAATTCGGCGGGTTCCCCTTCCCCCAGAAGCGCAGCGGCATATATGCGCTTTCGAGGAAGAGCTGATCCAGCTCCGCCGCGCGCAGGGCCTCGCCTTTTTTTCCGAGGGCCGCCACCACGCTCTCGTAAATCTCCTCAGTCCCCAAATGCTTTCTTCGTAGACCCGCTGTAAGCATCAGCGCCGCCGAATCCACCTTACCGCGAAGGAGAAGAGTTTTGCCGGAGTAGAAATAAGCCGGGCCAAAGTCGGGGGCCAGCATAACAGCCGAATCAACCTGAGCGGCTGCTTTTGCCGTATCGCCGAGTGAGAGGAGAATGCCGGAGAGCAGAATTCGGCCATCCGGCCGGTTAGGGCTGATTTTAACACCCTTGAGGAGCTGGTCGCGCGCGTACTGGAAGTAACGTGGATCTCGATAGAACAATCCGGCCAGCAATGAGAAGCGCGCGGCTTCCACGTATGAACGATCGTCCTGGGGATTTCGGGCGATGCTTCGATCAGCCTCCACGAGTCCGCGCTGCACGGCGAGGTCAAATTCCTTGCGAAGGATCGGACTGGCTTCCGCGCTCATCGAGCTTCCGCTCGCGCGAAGGAACCGGTAATAAAGCGGAAAGGTGTGCAGTGTTTGCGGCGCAGCGGAATTCATCACTCTGGTAAACGCAGCAAGCCGAATCTCGAACGGGCCAGCGGCCGTAGCCGCTGATAGATCGCGCGCCGCAACGAAGGGAACGATTCCGTGCAGATACGCGGCAAAAGCGATCAAAATGACGGTGGCTATGGCGGGAAGCCGGATTCTCCGCTCGGAACCCACCGCGCTCGCCGGCGCAAACACCTTCAAAGGGCCGCGCACCCGGAAGGTAAGGAGCGCCAGAAGCGCCACCCACACAAATACCGAGTTGATGTCGAAGAACCAGAATGTCAGGTACACTGCGTAACCGGCCAGAGCGCCGGAAAAGAGTGCCGCCTCCGCGGGAGAGATCACCTTTCGACGGATGCCGTCGCGGAGAGTGTGGATCGTCGCGACCCACAACGCCAGCATCGCAATCGTTCCCGCGAGACCCGTCGTCGCAAGCAACTCGAGCCAGGCGTTGTGGGCCCGATCGAATATGCCTGCGCCCTCAATCGCATAAATGCGTGGATCGAAATGATGACTCGCTACGATCTGATGATTCTCCGGCCCGTAACCGAATAGGGGCCTGTCAGCGAAGCCCTTCAGCGCGATGCTCCACTCTATGGTACGAAGGTGGTCCACCGGCGAGCTAAGAAATCCCCTCCATCGGCCGCCCAACCGATCGGCGACAACTGGTGCTCTGGCGCTCAGCAGATATCCGCCGCCAAGCAGCAGGACGGCGACTCCTGCGAAAGCAGGGCCGTATTTCCTGATGACACTGCGACGGTTGGCGTGCAGAAGGAAGAAAACAGCGGCCGCGACAAATAGGCCGACGAGCAAGCCGAGCTCCGAGCTGCGGTTTCGAGAACCACCGATGCCGAAGAGAAGGATCAGAGCGCAGACAACTTCAAATACTTTCCACCACCACCGGGTCTCGTTTAGCAGCAGCCAACAGCTCAGCGCCAGCGAAAGCAGCAAATACGGGCCAAGCAATCCCGGGTTGCCGGTCGTAGAGCCGAACGAGAGCGTCGTGTGGAACAGGGGATTTCGCATCCCTTCGGGGAGAAATTCCGCTCCTCCCCAGATGACGATGAATACACCGACGGCGAGATTGAGCCGGAGAAATCGCAGCCACCCTGTGTGCGAGAGCAGGATCCTCAGCGCGAGGTAAAAGAGAAGCAGATGCAGCCAGGCCCATACGCCACCCATTCTCTCGAAGTCGCCGAACACGCTGTGCCAGGGGGAAAGTCCGAACACGGCTGCGAACGCCAGCGCGACTACAAATAACGAGAACCACTTCAGAATCGGGTCCGCACCACCCCGAATCTCACGCAGTCGAGCGACTCCGCCGAGAAGGATTGTCGCCAACGCGATCTCGACACAGAGCCGAAAGAAAATGTTGCGCGTGACGACGAAGGGGAAAAAAATCCCACCCAGCACCAACATCGGCGTGAGCGCGGTCAGAAAGAGCGCACCCGTACCCAGACCACCTAAAATCGAACCGCCCCTTTCCGACGCGGAGATGTTTTCAGCCATTAGCCAGTTGGTGTGCCGGATAAGAAAGTGGCCACCGGAGTTCCCGGTGGCCACCGAAGGACGAGTTCAGGAGATGCAACCGGCTTATTTGAACGGCGTCGCGTAATAGTATCCGCCAGCTACCGTGCCGGAAACGAATGACCGGAACTTCCCGCTGGTGCTGGAATTGGCTTCGTTCACGCCGTCAATCAAGTCGTTAAGACTCCCTTGTTGCGAGCTGGTGAGGTTGTCAACCGCTATCACAACGTAATTAGGCGAGCTCGCGTCGCAGGCAGCAAGGGTCTCGACATGGCACGCATAGAAATGATTGTTGATCTTCGCCGAATATCCAGTGTTGAACGCCGCCGAGTACTGGTTCGGGAGCGTGCTCGAAACCACGCCGGACGAAAGCACCGCCTCAGAATAAGGACCCTGCCAACCGCTGGTGGACGTGTACGTCGCTCCCAGGATATTCGCGTCAACGCTGTTACCGACGTTGTTGTCGGTTGACGAGCTGATCTGACCCGGCTTGTTAACCAGATCGTCGACGTCGCCCGGGAACTCGCGGACGGCGATATCAAAGTTCTCGATGCCGGTGCGGAGGTTGTTGAGGTCGGAGATCACGCGCGACGCATCTCCTGCAGTCACTTGCGCCGTGACAGCGGGGATAACGACTGCCGCGAGAACTCCGATGACAACAACCGTCACCAGGACTTCGATGAGTGTGAATCCTGCTTTTCCAATCATTGCAATTCCTTTCTTCATAGCCGACTCTCCTGAACTCGGTATTAGCCTGTGTTGGCTTGTGGCGCCGGGGCCAAGCGGACTTTCCGCACTGTGAACTCGCACAATATTGGACATGGATGTAACGGAGCCGTTACACCCCTTCCTGGAGCTGTGACTGTCGCCCCACACGCTCAATGGTGAACAGATGAATGCATTTCGTCAATGAGAATTTACCCAAAGGCGCGCTTATTCTCTTAAACGGACGATTACTCCCGACCAATCGCCAGTGTTCTTGCAATCTCGTCGATGGTGGCCCGATCGATCTCGTGACCGCCGTCAAACTCCTGAAGTTCAGCCGAAATGCCGAGACCCTTGAGCGTAGCCACCTGGGCATCGCGGACTTTTGGAGTAATGAACTGGTCGCTCCTGCCCGCTACCAGCAAAAGCGGACGTCCGGAGGCAGATAATCGCCGTGCCTCGGACACCGAGAGCTCCGGTGGAATCGACCCCGCCCAAAGAATGACTTGATCGGCCTACGCCCTTCCCCTCGCCAGCCACCGCACAAC
>JALYYD010000178.1 GCA_030946775.1 Gemmatimonadota bacterium | reverse complement strand
TCGCCATATAGTCGCTGTTGATCTGGTTCACCATCGCGTACATCAGGCGGGCGGTTTGCTTCTCCTCCTTGTCTTCCTTCTCGTACGCGCCGACGACGTGGCAGAATCCGCAGCTCACTCCGAGCGCGGGACTGAATCCGCGCCCCATTATGTTGACGACTCTGCCGGCGGGCATTCCCTTGAAGATCTTGATATTCTTGAAGACGCTCTCGGCGGGCAGGCTCTCCTTTCCGGCGATGGAGAGGAGGACGACCTTCATCAGACTATCCCGGCGGAAGGCGTTGATGCTGTCGCGCCTGGCGCGGGCCGAATCCGACATCGGGGGCCGGGGCCCATTGGTGGTTGATGGAGAAACGGCCACAGTCGTGGCGGTCGTGGGCATGCTGACGGGAGTGGTTGTCGTCGTCGCGGCGACGCAGGCGACCGTCAGCAGTGCGACAGATGCGAAAGCGATCGTTATACCGGCGGTACGCTCAGTCATTGATCCTCCGTTAAAGTAAATCCTATCGTCCGGGCCGCGCCGCAGTAAGACCGGCTGGATATGGGCATTGATGTTGCCTTTGGGGGTGACGCACGGGCCCGGAGTTGACCTCCGGCTCCGCTCGGCCGGCGCCGAGTTGCGGTATGTTTGCGCGTTGTGGAACGGGAACCTGCCCAAACCGGGATTGCGAATTGTCGATTACTGAATCGGTTTCCACCCTGGAAGCGAACAAGCTGTTGCTGCAGTTGCCCGCGTCCGAACGGGAAGCGTTCGATCAATCGCTGGAGCTGATTCATCTCAAGGCGAAGGCGATGCTGTTCGAGCCCGACCAGACGTTGGACTACGTGTACTTCCCGCAGGATGCTGTGATCTCGCTCGTTACCGTACTCCGCGATGGAAACGTCATCGAGGCGCTGACGACGGGGAAGGAGGGTTTCGTCGGAATGCCGATCTTTCACGGCCTGAAGAGCTCGGCGCTGCGCGGCATCTGTCAGATCAGCGGCGACGTGAAGCGGATGCCGGTTGCCGTTTTCCGCCGCTGTCTCGAGCAGGCGCCGGAGATGCAGCGCCTCCTTCACCGTCACGCGCAATTTCTCTTCGAATCGGTTTCGCAGTCCGCCGCCTGCAACCGGCTCCACGTGATCGAGAAGCGATGCGCAAAGTGGCTGCTCACGTCCCACGATCGGGTTGGCCGGGACGAGTTCAATCTGACGCAGGAGTTTCTGGCGGAAATGCTTGCGGTGCGGAGGCCGGGCGTCACCGTCGCGGTCGGCATTCTGGAGAGCCGAGGACTCATCGGTCACGGGCGGGGCACGATCAGAATTACAGACCGCGCCGGGCTCGAGGACGCTGCGTGCGAATGTTACGGAACGCTTCGCAAGCGAGAGGCGATTCTCCTCCAGTAGGAGATCGCGCCCACGTGACTGAACGCAACGTGCCCGACGACGGAGCCGTCCCGCCGAGGAAGATCACCATCAGCACGCGCGACGTGGTGCGCATCATCGCGCTCACCATCGCGGCGTTCCTGCTGCTTCGTCTCGTCTGGGCCGCGCATCCCGTTTTCTTCCTTCTCTTCCTCGGCGTGCTGTTCGGCCTGCCGCTGTCGTCGGCAGCCGACAGATTCGAGAAGCGCGGCGTCCGCCGTGGTATCAGCGTCGCGCTCATTCTGGTTGTGTTCATCGGACTGCTCACCGGCGGCGGCATCTTCATGGCGCCAATCCTCCGGTCGCAGTCAACGGAGCTCAAGCAGCGACTGCCCGAGGCGATGGACAAATTCGACACGTGGCTCGGAGTTCACGCGAACGGTCTCGCAGCGCTGCTTCTCACACCCGGTGAGGCGACGGACAGCGCACGCATCGCGCTGGCCGACAGCTCTCGCGGAGAATTTGCGGAGGAACCGGAGCCGGTCGTGGTGACGAACAGCGCCACGGTATCGACCACCAGCAGCTCGCTTCGTGTGGACAGCGCCGCTCACGCGCAGGTGGTGGTGAAGGGCAGCAACCTGCGGCGAGAGATTACGCACCAGATGACGAGTGCGCAGCACTCCTTCCTCGGCGTACTGCGATCGACTTTCGCGCTCGGCGGCGGACTGCTGCTGGTGCTTTTCGTCGCTGCGTACATCGGCGCCGACCCGGAGCTGTACCGCGGACTGATGCTCGAGCTCGTGCCGAGCGAGAAGCGGCCACACGCCGCGCTGACGCTGCAGAGAGTCGGAGATACGCTGCGGGCGTGGCTGACGATGCAGCTGATCGCCATGGTCGTGATCGGGGGAGTGACGACAATCTTCCTCTTCGCGATTCACGTGAAGGCGGCGCTTCCCCTCGGTATTCTCGCCGGTCTGCTGAAATTCATCCCCATCGTCGGATCCATCTTCGCGGCCATTCCCGCTGTGGCGATGGGGTTCATTGATTCGCCGCACAAGGCGCTGGTGATACTGGTGGGATACGTCATCATCCAGCTGGTGGAGAACCATCTGCTGGTGCCGGTGCTGATGAAGGCAGGCGTGGACATCCCGCCGGCGCTCACGCTAGGAATTCAGGCGCTGATGTCGGTGCTGTTCGGGTTTCTCGGGCTGCTGCTGGCGGTGCCCGTGCTGGCGGTGATAATGACCATCTTCAGGACGATCAATGCGTCGGAGATGAGGGCTCTGTCCCGGGATGTCGCGCCGACTGAGGAGATAGCTCAGTAGAGGGCGGATCGAAGAGCATCGTCGCCGGGACGTCTCCGAATCCGGAGAGCCGGCACCACTCTTCGAGAGAGTCCGCCAGCGCATGCTGGTCCTTCGTGGTCAGGCGATAAAATCCTTCAACCAGCGTTTGCTGAATCGTGCGCGGTGAATGCCGTACGACCTCGCGGCCGCCCTCGGTGAGAGTCAGCACCTTGCGACGGCGATCGTCGGCGGCGATCTCGCGGACGACGAGCCCGGCGTCCACCAGTCGCCCGACCACCTCGGATACGCTGCTGTTGGTGGTGAGCGTTAACGCGACCACGTCTTTGATGGACATTCCGGGAGTTTCGGCGAGCGCCTGCAATATGTACAGCTGCGCCGAGCTGATCCCGTAGCGTGACTCGACTGCCTGCGTGGCGCCCCGAGCTGCCCGGACGATGCGCCTCAGAGAGTTGATCGCACGGGATAGAGAAGTGGGACTGCGTTTGCGTTTGTGGCCATTGGTTGACATGGTAATACCATTGTAATTCGTGTACGCGCCGATGGTAAGAACGGGAACATCGGCCATTGACGGGGTACAGCGACGAGCAGGATGGCGGCCCGAAACTGGCTATGGGTACGCTGGGCAACACACAACCGATTAAATACAGCGCTTGTCAGCGCGTTCACGAGGAGATGAGATGCGTTTTTCAAGGGTTGGAAGATTTTTGCCGGCACTGCTGCTGCTGATCCCTGCGGCCGCGCAAGCGAAACCGAAGTGGAAGACCGTTCACTCAACGGCCGCGCTGACAGTGGCGCTGGACGCGGCGTCGATCGGCCGGAATGCTGACGGCTCCTATTCAGTCTGGACGCGGTGGGATTACACGACCCCGCGCATCCTCGAAAACAAGCAGTCCTACACGCGGCTGGTCGAGAAGGCGAACCTCAAGTGCGCTCCGATCGTTATGAGGCGCGTCAACACGGCGCTGTACGACCACGCCGGCAGCGTAGTGAAGGCGCCGGAAGAGCTCGGTGCTTCGGAGGTCTCGTCCATGTCCTGGGATCCGCCGCGGAAGGGCTCGGATGGAGAGAAGGTGTGGACGGCTGTCTGCAAAGCCTTGAAGAACAAAGGCAAGTAAAGATGCGAGGGGTGAGTAGGTAAGGGCTTAGATCTGAGGGTACTACCGCAAGACCGTTCGATCGTGAGAAAACCGCCTCCTGAAAAGGGGCGGTTTTTTTTGTGTTTTCGTGCCAGAAAACGTGGCAAACCCCTTGCTCTATAGGGGGCATGCGACGCCAAGGGGATCTCCAATGATGGGCAAACTTCTGGAATCGAAGCGGACGAAAAAGAAGTCTTTTTCGGGGACGCTTTTTAGCGTAGTTCTGCATTCGGCGATTCTTTTTCTCGCCGTATTCGCCACGGCGCGCGCGGGAATCAAGCACGAGGCGACCAAGTCGGAGAAGGTGTCGTACGTGGAGATGAAGAAGAAAGAGCCGCCGCCCCCCGAGGAGAAGAAGCCCGATCCGCCGAAGCCGAAGGTGAAGAAAGTCGAAACCCCGAAGGTCGTGAATGTGCCGCGCCTGCCCAAGGCGGTTCCGGTCGCGCCCCCGAAGGGGTTCACGGTCCTTCAGCCACCGGTGAACATTTCTGTGAACCTTCCGAAAATCGACCTCACGGCGAAGGTGACTGACGCGTCCGATTTCACCGGAAAGGGGGTTGCCGGCGGTACGGGAAACGGTGTGGCTGGGGGCACCGGTGACGCCAATTCGAAGGGAACCGACGCCGGGATCGACGCCAACAAGGTCTTCAAGGAGTTCGAGGTCGAATCGCCGGCGGAGAAGATCGGCGGCCCGAGCCCCGTGTATCCCGACATCCTACGCTCATCGGGCATCGAAGGCGAAGTGATGGTGCAGTTCGTCGTCAACGAAAACGGGCGCTACGAGCCGGGAACGCTGAAGGTGCTTCAGTCGAGCAACGCGGCGTTTACCGCGGCGGTGAAGGCGGCGCTTCCGCAGATGAGATTCTCGGCGGCTCGCGTCGGAGGTCAGAAGGTGCAGCAGCTGGTTCAGCTGCCGTTCGAGTTTCACCTCAACAAATAATGCCAACTACAAACTGAGGACTACGCGGGTAAGAGTGGCCAGAGGGCATAGTCGCGGGGCGCGAGGTTTAGACGATATGCGACGCCCCGTCGCTAGCGCCGGAGAGGGGCCAGAATGTGCCGCTGGCTTCTCGTTGTAGCCACAAGCGGAGTTTCCAATATCGTCCCAGTCTCGAGCCTTGTAGCTACGCTACTGCCAACTCTCACCCGCGTATTTCTAGGTTGTAGTTATGCAGTTTCCAGTTGCCGGAGGTAAGCCGAAAGTTCAGAGTGCCCCCTCTCCGCGGCGATATCAGCAGCTGTTTTTCCGTCATTCATTTTCGCCGCGGGCTGCGCGCGGTAGCGGATGAGCAGGTCGCACATTCTCTGGTTCCCGCGCGACGCGGCCACGTGGAGGGGCGTGTAGCCCTCGGCCGTGGCGACGGTGGCGTCGGCGCCCGCCATCAGCATTCTGAGCACCAGCTCCTCCTCGCCGCGGCCTGCTATCGCGGCGTGAAGCGGGGTGTTCGCGGTGGAGTTTCCGGCGATCGCCTTCAAATCGGCGCCGGCGTCGATCAGCCGCCGTGCCGCATCGGTACGTCCGAAGAACGCGGCCAGGTGGAGTGGTGTCCAACCATCCGTGCTTGGGCGTGTTATGTCGGGATCTGCGGCGATGAGTTCCTCGAGGCGCTGCAGCTGACCGCTGGCCGCCGCCTCGAAAATGTCGAGATCGGCGCGGGGAGCCAGAAATTCGGCGATCTCGGTCTGGCCGTAATACAGAGCGGTCAGAACCGGGCTCGCGGAATCTTCCCGGGAAACGAGCGAAGCGGGATCGGCTGCGAAGATGTTTCTTACAGCGGGAAAGTCGCCTTTCTTGATTGCCTCTACCAGCGCTCGACTCGCCATTTGCGTCCTCCCTGAAACAACAGTAATAATGTACCCGTGACATTGCCTCCCGCATCGCTGCTTCCAACAACCGAGAGCCACAGTGAATTCAAGGAATTTTAAGATCTTCATTGCCGCATCGCTCGCCATAGCGACCGTCAGCGCTTCCGCTGGCGCCCAGGCGAAGAAGCCGGCGAAAAAAAGCACGGCTCCGGCGACGCTGTCGAAGACCGTCTCCGTTCTCGTCCTGCCGGTGGATTCGACGCCGGGCGATTCGATTCGGACGATCGTCCAGCGCGATCTCTCCAATAGCGACGTGGTGACGGTCGCGTTCATCGATCCGTCCACGGCGCTGCGAGCCGCGCCGATCGGTCAAGACGCGATTGACCTGAGCCTTCTCGCTCCGGCCAAAGCGGCGAATATTCTTCGACTGATGCGCGTTCCGGCGGGGCTTACCGCCAAGCTCAGCGACGGCGCCACGGGGGTCGTAAAGCAGACGGGAAACTTTCTGCTCCCACTCGTAGCACAGGCGCATCCGGAGGGCATCCGCGATTCTCTCGCGCGTGATCTCGCGGCAAGGGCATCGGAGGTGTCATCGCAGATAGCGCGAGACAGCGTCACGCGCGACTCGCTGCTGCGTCTCAACGCAGCACCGCAGAAGAAAAGACAGAACACAAAGGAAAAAGCGGCGGCCAAGGTGATCGCCGCTTCACGCGACTCTATGGTAAAGGAGATCGAGGCGCGCCGGATCGTGCTCTTCGCGAAGGCCAAGCACGACTCGGCCGCCAGGGACTCGGTGCTCCCGCGTCTCATCGCTGCCGACTCCGCCTCGCACTTCAGATCGGCTCGTGACCAGCGCCTGGCGATTCACATCGTCAGCGATTCGATCGAAAGCTGGCTCACCGGCAAGCGCGGAATAGCGGCCACACGGATCGCGTACGTGCAGGGGAAGAATCTCCACGTTGTGGACAGCGACGGGGCCATTGACGAAATCGTCCCTACGCCGGGCGCGGCGATGTCTCCGTCTTGGCACCCGCAGGGCAAGTCAATCGTGTACTCGGACTTCACCGACTACGGTACGCAGATCGCGGAAGTCGATCTGCCCGATGAGACGATTCGTCTGTTGGCGGCGACGCCGCGCGGCTTGAACATCACGCCGGTTTACAGTCCCGATGGGCGCAGCCTCGTTTACGGAGCGGGCGGAGAGAAGCCGGCAGATCTCGTCGCGTATGAGATTGGCAGCACTTTCAAGCCGAAGCAGCTGAGCGACGGGCGATATGAGAACAGCTCGCCGAGCTTCAACCCCGATGGGACGAAGATGGTGTTTATGTCGCCGCGCCCGGCGCTGACGCCGCAGATCTATGTGATGAACTCCGACGGTACCGGGGTAAAGCTTCTCACTCCATTTGTGAAGGGAAAGCGCAGCTATCGCACCGGTCCCGACTGGTCGCCGACTGGAGACGCCGTCGCCTACGAGCAGCAAAATGGAGATTTTCAGGTTTGGATGATCAACCTGAAGAACGGGGTGATGACGCAGCTGACGCGATTCAAGGAAAATGAAGATCCATCGTGGTCGCCCGATGGACGCCATATGGCGATCACCTCCACGCGCGGCGGAACGCGGGAGATCTGGGTGCTGGACGTGAAGACCGGGAAGTACCGGCAGATCACACACGTGAACGGGGCGCGTCTCGCCTCGTGGTCGCCGCCATTGCACCTTCTGCCTTGATTTTACGGACAACGTCTACGAGGTCGGGGACGAGACCAGAACAATCGTCATGAAAATCGAGCGCTGATGCGGAACTCCTTCGTTCCGAAGCTGGTTACCGCGCTCCAATCGTACGACACCAAGCAGTTTTACCAGGATGCCACCGCCGGCGTAATCGTCGGAATCGTAGCGCTGCCGCTGGCGATCGCCCTTGCAATCGCCAGCGGCGTGACACCTGACCGCGGGCTGTGGACCGCCATCGTCGCCGGGTTTCTCATCAGCGCGCTCGGCGGATCGCGAGTGCAAATCGGAGGTCCGACGGGTGCATTCGTCGTCATCGTTTACGGAATAGTTCAGAAATACGGCATCGACGGGCTCACCGCCGCGACGCTGATGGCCGGCTTCATTCTGCTGCTGATGGGGATCGCAAAGCTTGGCGCGATGGTCAAGTTCATCCCGCACCCGGTAATCACCGGATTCACCAGCGGGATAGCGATCATCATCTTCTCCGGCGAGATAAAGGACCTGCTCGGAATGAAGATGGGGAGCCTGCCGTCGGACTTCATCGGCAAATGGGTGGCGTATGCGCACAACGCGAGCGGCGTGAGCGGATCCGCGATCGGCGTGTCCGCGCTCACACTGGCAATAATGCTGATCTGGCCGCGTGTCAGCCGCCGGATACCGGGAATGTTCGTCGCGCTGATACTGACGACGATCGTGGTGCGATACTGGAACCTGCCTGTTGAAACGGTCGGGGGGCGATTCGGTGAGATCGCCGCGGCGTTTCCGCATCCGAGCGTTCCACATCTGTCCATCGGGGCGATAAGAGCCCTCGTCGGTCCCGCGTTTACGATCGCGCTGCTGGCCGCAATTGAATCCCTGCTCTCCGCTACCGTCGCCGACGGAATGATCGGCGGACGACATCGCCCCAACAGCGAGCTCATCGCGCAGGGCGTGGCGAATCTGGTATCGCCGCTGTTCGGCGGCATTCCGGCGACGGGCGCGATCGCCCGCACCGCAACGAACATCAAGAATGGCGGGCGAACCCCGGTTGCGGGGATCATTCACTCCATCACGCTGCTGCTCATCACCCTGTTCTTCGGGAGATGGGCGGGACTGCTTCCGATGGCGACTCTCGCCGCGATACTCGCCGTCGTGAGCTACCAGATGTGCGAGTGGCGAACATTCCTCGCCGAGCTGAGATCTCCGAAGAGCGACGTAGCAGTGCTCCTCGTCACCTTCTTTCTAACCGTTCTGATAGATCTCACCGTTGGCATCAGCGTCGGAATCGTGCTTGCTTCTTTCCTTTTCATCAGGCGGATGGCGGACGTCACCAATGTGACGGTGATGTCGAAAGACATCGAGGGCGACGAGTTCGGCGATGACGACTCGGATGTCAATGAGCTGCGCGGGATCGACGTCCCGGCGGGCGTGGAGGTCTACGAGATCAACGGGCCATTCTTTTTCGGTGCCGCCGAGGCGTTCAAGGACACGATGGGCAAGGTCGCGAGCCGGCCTAAGGTTCTAATCATCAGGATGCGCGAAGTGAACGCGCTCGATTCCTCGGGAATGCACGCTCTGCGGGAAGTCGTGAAGCGATCACGCAGCGAAGGAACCACTGTGCTGATCGCTGACGTGCAGGCACAGCCGATGGCCGCTCTCCGCGGATCTGCCGTGCTGGCAGAAATCGGAGCGGCCAACCTGTTTGAAACGCTCTCAGGCGCTCTGGCCCGGTCGCGCGAAATCGCCGCTGCTACGCCGCCGGAATAGCTGCGGCGAAATCGGTCCTCGCTCGCGCCAGCGGCTTCCCGGTCATATGGGGCTGGGGGTGGAACACCAGCAGCGATTGTCTCGAAGCGCGCACGACTTTGTCGGCGACGCTCCCGCGCATGAGCCGGGAAAAACCACCGCGGCCACGCGTCGCGATCGCGATCAGATCCGCCCGCAGACGTGACGCCGAGCGAGTGATGCCGTCGGCAGCGTCCTCGCCGATGGTGATTTCGATGGACGCGGGCACACCGAGGCCGCGAATCCGCTCCGCCTGCTCGCCGAGATAAGTCTGAGCGACACTGATGTCGTTCTCCCACCATGGAAGCGCCGAGTCTTCGATTCGCTTCTGCGAATAGTTCACCGGCGTGAGCACGTTCACGAGAACGACTTCAGCCTCGTTCTTCGTCGCCAGCTCGATCACCTGGGGTATGATCTCTTCGGCGAGCTTCGATCCGTCGAGAGGGACGAGGATCTTCCGGAATGGTCTCGTCTCCTTCTCCGCCAGATAGCTTGGAGTGCGCTTCACGACGAAGACTGGAATGTTCGTATTCCTGATCAGCGCGTCGGTCACGCTGCCCAGCGCTGCGCGCGCGATTCCGGCGCGGCCGTGGCTGGTGATAACGATGAGATCGACGTGATTCTCTCTCGCGTAGCTGACAAGCGTGTCGGCGACGGGACCTTCGCGCAGCGACGAGCTCACTTCAGCGGAGGTTGACTCCGCGCACTCGGCCGCCAGCGCGCCGAGCTGAGATGATTCCCATTGGCGCTCGCGCTCAATCGCCTCGCGCGGGAAATCCACCGTATCCGGCCCCGTGAATACCATCGGAGCGGAGTACACGCGCACGATCTTCAGCTGCGCACCCGGGGCGTTGGACAGCCTGGTGGCGACCGCTATTGCTTCGCGGTCAAATCCAGATCCGTCGGTTGGGGCCATGATGATGTCGTACACTGTGCCTCCGCTGCTGAGTTGCGCGCGTAGTGCGCGCCGACTGAAGCAATCTCGGTCGGGGCGCCCGGTGTGGCAGTCGGAGTAGGGCTGATCTTTTGTGCGGGTTAGCCCTTCGCGGCGACTTCCAGAGGTTGGCCGTGTAGGGGATTCCCCGAATTGGCGGGACGGAAACCCCCCAAAAGATTCAGACGACACCGTACAAGGTCTGGGGTTGTAACCGACAGAGCGCCGCTCACGGCGCCGGTATCGTTCTCCCGTAGAGCAGCGCCAATCACACACGGGAGCAGAAAATGAAACTCAACTCAATCTTCGCAACGATACTGGCAGCGGCGGCGGTATCCGCTCCACTCGCAGCGCAGCAGTCGTCGCGCCTTCAGCTTCTGCCGGGAAGCACCCTCACCATAGAGGGCACCTCGACGCTTCACGGCTTCACATGCAAGACCGACAAGATGGAAGCTTACATCGATGTCGATCCTGCGTTCCGCATCAAGCAGCTCACTGAAGTCGCGCATCCGATCGTGAAGACCCGCGTCGTGATTCCGGTGACAAGCCTCAAGTGCGGCGAAGGAAAGATGGACAAGAATATGTACGAGACGCTGAAGGCGGATGAAAACCCGACCATCACGTACGTCCTCTCGACCTACTCGCTCGTCCCGGGTTCCACGACGGAAGTAGCGTTCGGTGCGAACACCGAAGGGCTCCTGACGATCGTCGGCAAGGACAAGACGATCTCGATGCCGATCAAGGCCACCAAGGCCGCTGACGGCACCGCGACCGCCACGGGCAAGTACGCGTTGAAGATGACGGACTTCGGCATCAAGCCGCCCAGGTTCATGTTCGGCGCGCTGAGAGTCGGCAATGACGTCACCGTGACATTCAACATCAAGGCGAGCGCATCAGCGGTCGCGTACCTCTCGGGTGAGACCACGGTCGCCGTCAGGTGACCGGAAGTCATCCGGAATCAACCAAGCCATTCGCACAACCAGGGGACTATATGAAAAGGAAACTGAATCTCGTTCTCGCTCTCGCAGCCGTCGCGACAGTCGTCATCACGGGCGTCGCCGGCGCGCAGACTGAAACAAAGAACACAACCACGCCGACCGATACGAAGTCGGTGGGGAGCCAGCCGATGAGCGCCGAAGCGGCGGTCGCCGCATCGCCACTGGCGCCGCGGATCCAGCTGCAGAACTTCCGCTACGAAGATCAGCGCGGCATCAACGTCTTCGAGAATCCAAAGTCGGACGCGACGCCCTACGAAGGATTCAAGCTTTTCTGGGGCGGCGCGTTCACGCAGCAGTTCCAGGGGCTCACTCACAGTAACACCGCCTCGCCAAAGCTCGTCGCGGGAGTAGACGCGAACAAGCTGATCCGAATCGGACACGGCTTCAACAACGCCGTCGCCAATCTGTACCTGAGCGCGCAGCTGGCGCCGGGAATCAGAGTGGCAATGACGATGTACACGTCTGCGCGCCACCACAATGAAACGTGGGTCAAGGACGGCTATCTCTCCATTGACGCGTCGCCGATCGATTTCGCGCCGCTCAACAGTCTGATGAAATACGTCACGATCAAGGCAGGGCACTTCGAGACGTCGTACGGCGACGCGCACTTCCGCCGCACCGACAACGGTAACGCGATGCGCAATCCGCTCGTTGGCAACTACATCATGGACGCGTTCACGACGGAAGTGGGCGGCGAAGCGATGGTTCGCGCCAACGGCTTTCTCGCACTGGCAGCGGTCACCGGTGGCGAAAGCCGCGGGATGATCACGTCGCCGGAAAAACGGTCGCCGTCGTACGTCACGAAGATCGGATTCGACCGGCAGATCAATCCCGACCTAAGGTTCCGCATTACGGGTTCGAGCTACGCCACCGCGAGCTCCGTCAACAACACGCTCTACAGCGGAGACCGCGCGGGCTCGAGATACTATGACGTTCTCGAGAACACCGCCTCGACTGAATCGGCGCAAGCCTGGTCAGGCGCGATCCAGCCTGGTATCAGCAACAGCGTTCACGCATTCGTGATCAACCCGTTCGTCAAGCTCGATGGGCTCGAGCTCTTCGGCAACCTCGAGCGCGTGAGGGGAAGAGCGGCTGGTGAAACTGCCAATCGGGAGATCAAGCAATACGTCGGCGAAGCAACCTATCGCTTTCTCGACGCTAACAAGCTCTTCGTCGCGGCGCGCTACAACCGTGTGTCGGGACAGCTGAAGGGAATCACGAACGACATCAGCGTCAATCGGTACCAGGTAGGCGGCGGATGGTTCATGACGCCGAACATTCTGACCAAGCTGGAGTTCGTGAATCAGAAGTACAATGACTTCCCGACGACTGACGTCCGGAACGGCGGGCAGTTCAAGGGATTCATGATCGAGGGATCGGTAGCGTTCTAGACAGGCGGTTTCTCGGTAAGACAACGGCGGTCCGATTTGGGCCGCCGTTCTCAATTAAATGCAGCTACCACTACAACAGAACGCGTGCCCAGTGCTGAGCCACTCAAGCTCAAAGCTCAACAGTCAACTACTCCGTGACGTGCCGGTCTCAAACCCCAACAGTCAACTACCCCGTGACGTGTCGGTCTCAAAGCTCAACAGTCAAATACCCCGTGACGCGAAGGTTGGGAGGAAGGCGAAGCGAAGGAACGTCGGCATCGCGGTGACTGGTCGGCTTCCAGCTGCAAAGCCGGGCACTGGGCACTCGTTCAGCTGCAGTTGCAGTTGCAGTTCCCCGTCCCCCGCCTATGCCCTGCCCAGAGTGAAGTACATCCTCGCCCCGCCCCCGGCTTCGCTCTCCGCGCGGATCGTCCCGTTGTGCGCCTCGATGATTCCCTTCGCGATCGGGAGCCCGAGCCCCGCGCCGTGGCGCTCCGTCCGGCGCGACTGCCAGTAGCGCTCAAAGATGTGAGGCAGCTGGTCGGCGGCTATTCCGGGGCCGGTATCCTCGACGCAGAACTCTACGCTGTCTTCGAGCACGCGGGTCGACACGGTGATGCACCCTCCCGACGGCGTGAACTTGATCGCGTTGCCGATCAGGTTCGCCAGCACCTGGTGAATCCTCGGCTCATCGGCGAGGACGTCCCCCGCTGAAGCATCGAGGCGAGTCTCGACAGAGATGCCTTTCTCCTCGGCCAGTGGAAGCAGCGTCTCGATCGCCTTGCCCACGAGGAGGTTCGCCGCGACCGGCTCAGGGTGCACCGCCAGCCGCCCCGCCTCGAGGCGGGTGACGTCGAGCAGATCGCTGATCAAAGTTTCCATTTGTACCGCTGCAGTTCGAATCAGCTCGAGATTATGCCGGAGATCATCCGACTCGCCGCTGCCGGAGTCACGGAGGATCGCGCCGGCCAGCATCTTCACCGCCGCCACCGGGTTCCTCAAGTCGTGCGAGACAATGCCGACCATGTCGTCTCTCAGCTGCATTCCGCGCCGGATCTCCTCCTCGAACCGCTTGCGCTGTGTGACGTCGCGAAGAACGAC
>JALYYD010000252.1 GCA_030946775.1 Gemmatimonadota bacterium | reverse complement strand
ACTTCGACGGGCGACGGCAGGAAGTCGATGACCGCGTCGAGCATCGCCTGGACGCCCTTGTTCTTGAACGCCGCGCCGCAGAGCACCGGCACGATGAATCCGCCGACGGTCGCGGCGCGAATGGCGTGGCGGATCTCGTCGTTGGTGAGCTCGGTGCCGCTGAAGTACTTCTCGATCAACACTTCGTCGTGGGAGACGGCCGCTTCGATTACGTCGTGGCGGGCCTTCTCGACCGCTGCCTTGAACTCTTCCGGTACGTCAACGACCTGAAACTCTTTTCCCAGGGTCTCGTCGTCGAAGATGTACTGCTTGCGCTCGATGACGTCGATGTGGCCGGTGAAAGTATCGCCGCTGCCGACGGGAAGCTGAATCGGATACGCTTCCTTCGTCAGGCGGTCCTTGATCATCCGCATGCAGCGGTCGAAATCGGCGCCGGTGCGGTCCATCTTGTTGGCGAAGATGAGGCGCGGAACGCGATAGCGATCGGCCTGGCGCCACACTGTCTCTGTCTGCGGCTCGACTCCGGCGACGGAATCGAGAAGCGTCACAGCTCCGTCGAGAACACGCAGCGAACGCTCGACTTCCACGGTGAAATCCACGTGGCCCGGCGTATCGATGATGTTGATGCGGTACTCGATGTCGTTTCTCGTCCAGAACGCCGTCGTCGCGGCGGACGTGATCGTGATGCCGCGCTCCTGCTCCTGCTCCATCCAGTCCATCGTCGCGGTGCCTTCGTGCACCTCGCCGATTTTGTGGGACTTTCCGGTGTAGTAAAGGACGCGCTCGGTCGTAGTCGTCTTACCGGCATCGATGTGGGCCATGATGCCGATGTTGCGATAGTGTTCGAGCGGGGTGTGGCGTGACATAGACTCTGCTGATTCTCTCTCGAAAGGCCGTCCGGAAAATTTATTTACCGGTTTCGGCTGGCTTATTCCAACAAAAACGCGGGTGGACCTGCCGCCCCTGATACGGGACCGGTATCCATCCGCCACCTCCGGGTACGCCCGCCACTGCTGCGCGGGTGGGGACCCAAGGAGCGCCGAGTAATGGCTGCGAACAGCCGCCGCTTCGGCGTTAAATTGTCTGCCATAGGAGAACGCGTCTTAAAACGCGATCCACCATAGCCTTAGAAAGGTAATCCGGTTCCGCCCCGTGTCAACGGAACGGGTAGTCTTTTTTGCGCGGGATGAGCGCATCGCAAACGACCTCCCCTCGCCCCTTTTATTCCCTCGATCCCCGGATGTTGACCAAGTGTACTTTGTAATGTAAAGTACTCCGTATGACTAAAGAATCCCTGCGCCTTAACACCATCGGATGGCTCCTCTCAGCTGCCATCGCCGTCGTCGGAAGCGTCATCCTCTTCGACCGCACCGCCGGCATCAATGGCGCGATCTGGGTCGCCCTCGCGGTCCTCGGAACTCTTTCAGCCCGAAGACCCGACCATTGGCGGGCCGCCCGCCCGGATATCGGGCTCGGCCTCGCCGCGATCACCGCCGCCGCCGCCGCCGCGAGAACCACCGACACACCCGTCCACGTCGGCATCTTCTGGCTTACTGCCGTCCTGCTGGCCGCGTTCCTCTCTTCTCTCTCCGCCAGCGGCGCCTCGGAGATCGGGCTCGTCGCGCTCATCACGAGTCCATTCCGCTCCGCCGCCCGTGTCTGCGTTTCGTCCGCGAGGGAGCTCGGCTTGGCTCTTCGCGCCGCGACGGACTCGCCCTCCAAAGCAATCCTGCGCCGCTTCCTTCTCGTCGCGCCCGTCGTGCTACTCCTTCTTTTTCTCCTCGGCGGCGCCGACCCTGTAATCCATTCAGCCATAGACGGCGCCGAATCGTGGCTCCCCCAGCTCGTCGCCCCCGAAAGGGCCATCTTCTTCGCTGTCCTTTTCGTCGTGATGATCGGCGCGTCGTCACGGCTGCCCGATTTGAAATGGAGCATCCCCGCGCGCGAGCCGCAGCTCCGCAGCTGGCCAAGCGCGATGGACGCATTGATCCTCGTCGGGAGCACGCTGGCAACGCTCGTCGCGTTTCTTGTCTTGCAAATCGCCTACGTGTTCGTCCGTCTGCCGAGCCAGGTCGGGAATGGAATCACGTACGCGGAGTACGCGCGCAGAGGCTTCGGACAGCTCTGCGTTGTGGTGACGATCGTCGCAGCGGTGATAATAGTCGCCGAGAAATTCGGCGATCGTGAAGAGGCCACG
>JALYYD010000144.1 GCA_030946775.1 Gemmatimonadota bacterium | reverse complement strand
GAAGTAGGGGAGTCCGCGCGAACGGCGGAACCTGACGATCACGGCGCCGCCAAAGCTGGGGATGGCGCAGGGGAACGGACGGGCGAATATTCCTGCCACACCGCCGCCACGAGGTCCCGACTTGGCTTCCACAACCGCCTCCCCGTCCGCAAGCCGGATCGAGCAGAACATCCTGCTTCGCGTCGCGGTTTATTACTTGATTCTATTCGGCGCCGCGTTTCTCGCGTGGCGTTACGTGCCGGCTTCGATGCTTCCGCATCTCGACCTCACGTCGCCGCCGAGCGACATGACGGTGATTCCATCGAAAAAGCATCCTGGTGGACCCGCCTTTACCGGCGACCAAGCGTCGCTAACGGTAAACGTCGCGGTCGCGATGATCGCCGCGCTGCTGCTGATTCTTCCCGTCGCCTGGATCTACATCCTCACCCGCCACAAGAAGGGATACCAGCAGTCGGTCGTGCAAACGCTGATCATCCTTTCGCCGGTGGTCGCGGGCGTGGTCGTGATGGTCAAGTACAGTCTCCCTCTCGCATTCGGCCTGGCCGGAATCGTCGCCGCGATCCGTTTCCGCAATACGCTCGACGACAGCAAGGATGCAGTCTATGTCTTCCTCGCCACGACGATCGGACTTGCGGCCGCGGTGGAGCTCCCGGTCGCCGCTGTGATCTCGCTCATCTTCAACGCGCTCATCCTCTGCCTCTGGTACACGGACTTCGGCCGCAGCGCGGCGCCACTCGAGGGTGGACGCGCGCAGAAGAAGATGGAACAGGCGATGGCGGAGATGCGGCAGACGGGAAGCTTCGTGGCGATGCTCGACGAGCAGATTTTCAAGGATATGACGCCGGAGCAGCTCGAGCTGGCCGCCGACCGCGCCTGGAGAAGGAAACGGCGCCAAAGCAGCGACTCGCCGAGCGAGGGTGACGCACAGCGGCGTGACGTACTCCTTCGCGTTCAGTGCGACGAAACCGACAATGCCCGTCCCACAATCGAAGAGTCATTCGACGAATACCTCAAGAAGTGGAAGCTCGGCGGCATCGTGCGGGAAGGCGTCGGAAAGCAGACGATCGAGTACATCGTGCAGTTCAAGAAATCCGCCGAGCCCGATGATCTGATGAACGAGCTGAGGACGCATCCCAACGTGCTGAGCGTGGAGGTGAAGTGATGCGCAGATCGACCGCCCTTTCGCTGCTGTTCGTTCCGTTCGTCGCCGGCGCGCAGCAGAAGCGCGCGTCGTTCTACGAAGACCAGAGCGTGCTCAACATCACGCTCGTCGCCGACTTCGGCCAGCTGAAGCACGACACGCGTGACGACAAGGCACCGTATCGTCAGGCGAAGATTATCTATATGGCGGATGGCAAGCAGGTGACCGTCCCGGTGAAGATCAAGCCGCGCGGCATCTGGCGCAGAAAGACCTGCGACATGCCGCCGATCCGACTCAACTTCGACAAGGACTCGACCCACAAGACGATCTTCACGAAGCAGAACCGGATGAAGCTGGTCGTTTCGTGCAAGAACAACGATGAGGCCGAGCAGTATCTGCTGAGCGAGTTCCAGCTCTACCGCGTCCAGCGTTTGCTCACTCCGCTGAGCTTCGACGCCCGCCTTGCCCACGTTTCATTCGTGGACGCGAAAAAAGGCGACACGATACAGAAACGATTCGCATTCTTCGGAGAGGAGCCGGAGGATGCGGCGAGGCGGCTGGGCGGCGCCCCGCTGATGATCAAGAACGCGCGCGGGGACGATCTCGATCCGGACGCGAGCGCGATGTTCGGTGTATTTCAGTATTTCATCGGCAACACCGATTTTTCCCTGACGCAGCTGCACAACGTTCTGCTCCTGCGCAAGGACAGCGTCTTCGACATCGCCTTTCCAGTTGCGAGGGATTTCGATTGGAGCGGCGCCGTCAACGCGCGCTACGCCTTTCCCGATTACCGGCTGCCGATCAAGAGCGTCACGCAACGCCTGATGAAGGGAGACTGCGCGGGTCCGGAGGCGTTCGAGAGAACTTTTCAGATCTTTCGCGCCAAGAAGGATTCCATCTACGGGCTCTACCACGATTCGCTTTCCGCGGCGATGAAGCCGGATGTCGTGAAGCAGACGCTAAAATATTTCGACGACTTTTACTCCGAGATTAACAAGCCCTGGGAGCAGAAGCACAACATCGTCAACGCCTGCGGTCCGAGCTGAGCGGCGCGGAGAGCTGCGCCTGAACGGAAGGATCGCGGCCGGCGCGGCGCCTGTATTCCCCGCCCGGCTGAAGCTCCCACGCCCCTGAATCGGAGAGGTACAAATCGAGGAGATGCCCCAGCTCGGAGCGGGCCGCCGGCTCGCGCACCGGCGCGATGAGCTCGATTCGCCGGCGGAGATTTCGCGGGCGCAGATCCGGTGAGCCGATGTAATACTCCTCATCACCTGCATTCACGAAATGGTAGATGCGCGAATGCTCGAGAAATCTTCCCACCACACTCAGCACGGCGATGTTCTCCGACATTCCCGGCACGCCGGGGCGCAGCGTGCAGATTCCGCGCACGACGAGACCGATCTTCACGCCGTCCCTCGATGCGCGGTACAGCGCCTCGATGACGTCTGGATCCGACAGTCCGTTCAGCTTCATCCGTATGAGCGCGTTCTTGCCCGCCCGCGCGTGCGCCGCCTCGCGCTCGATTTTTTCAATCAGCGCCGGCAATAGCTGGCGCGGCGCGATCAGGCATCCGCGTGTCAGCGGCTCCGGCTGGCTCGACGATCCCGTCAGCTCATTGAACAGATCCTGGATGTCGCCCGTCAAGGCGGGGTCGGCGGAAAACAGCGAAAGATCCGTGTAGCGCTTCGCGGTATCGGCGTTGTAGTTGCCCGTTCCGACGTGAGCGTAGCGGCGAAGCTTCCCTGCCTCGCGTCGCACGACAAGCGCCGCCTTCGCGTGTGTCTTCAGCCCGACGAAGCCGAACACCATCTTCCCGCCCGCTTCCTGAAGCTTCTTTGCCCAACCGACGTTGCGCTCTTCGTCGAAACGCGCTTTCAGCTCGACGAACGCCACTACGTCCTTGCCGCTCTTCGCCGCCGCAATGAGGGCGTCCACGATCGGCGACTTCTCGCCGGCGCGGTAGAGAGTCGTCTTGATCGCCGTGACGTTCGGATCGCTCGCCGCTTCGGTGAAGAACCGCGACACCGTTGACCCGAACGAATCGAAGGGATGATGAAACACGCGGTCACGCTCGGCGATGACATTCCACAAATCGGCATCGGTGGAGAATCCTTCGCGCGGGGCGATGCGGCTGAACTCGAGCGACGCGTCCGCCGGAAAAGTCAGCGCGCTTACCGCCCCGAGATCGAGAAAGCCCGGCACCTCGTAGATGTCGCCCGACGTCAGCGGGAGTGAATGCTCGCGCTGCATCTCTTTCAGCACCAGCTCGCGGATCACCGACGGCATCTCCCCCTCGACTTCGACGCGCACGACGGGGTTCTCGTAGCGTCGCTTGGACGCCTCATCTACCGCGTGCAGGAGACTCCACGCATTGTCCTCATCGAGCGTTATGTCGGCGCCGCGCGTCACACGGAACAGGTATGCCTGCTCGATTCCCAGTCCCGGGTAAAGCAAATCGAGATTGGCGCGCACGATTTCTTCCGTCGCGATGACCGTGCCTTCCTTGCCAACTGTGGTGAAGCGCGGCAGATGGCCGGGCAGCTCGACGTGGGCGAAGTGGGGTGCCCCGCCCCGGGAATCCAGCAGGACCACGGCGAGCGAAAGTGAGAGGTGCGCGAGGCGCGGGAAGGGATGGCCGGCGCTGAGCGTCATCGCCAGCGGCGTAAGTGCGGGGAGAATGTCGTCGCTGAATTCATCGCGAAGCCGAGCCCGTGTCGCTTCGTCGAGCTCCGCCCACTGGAGAATTCGCACGCTCTTCCCAGCCGCTTCTGCCATGCACGCTTCAAAGCAGCGGTACTGCCGAGCGACGAGTGTCGCCGCGTGCGCGGCGATGAGATCGAGCTGCTGCTGAGGGGTGAGAGTGCTCGATCCCGTTTCCTCGACGGACTCGAGCTGCACCTGCTTCAGTGCCGCGACACGAACCATGAAGAACTCGTCGATGTTCGCGCTGACGATGGAAAGAAATCTGAAGCGCTCGCGCAGCGGTGTCTCCAGATCCTCCGCCATCGCGAGGACCCTCGTGTTGAATTCGAGAATGCTGATTTCACTGTTGAGGAATGAGCCGGCGGTCTCCCACCCCTCGAGCGATTCACCCACCGATCCGTCGGGCGACAACGCTCGGTCCTCACGCTGTCCGTCGCCGAGTATCGGAGACTCGACGGTCTCCTGCGCGGGGGCGGCGCCCGAGCGGAAGCCCAGCGAGATGGCGGCGACCGAATCGAAATCCGGTTGCTGCGATTGAGCCACAGCGCGGACGGCGTCGGCGAACGTCATCCACACCAAGGTGTCCGTCTCGCTAGAGCTGCCGGCCTCGGGCACGCGCGCCGCCCACACTTCGAGATCCGCTTTCTCTCCGATCGAGTCCACCTTTCCGAGCAGCCGCGGATCGGAGCCCTTCCTTCGCTCGTGCGCGTCGAGCAGCGCCCGGGCGATCCCGACGCCGGATCCCGCCGACTTCGGCACCTGCACCGCGTCGCCGGACCGAATCAGCCCGACTTCCCCTCCGCGCAGAAGAAGCAGCGCCACTGCGTCGCGCGTCGTGCTCCGCGTGCGCTGCTCGTTCACCATCCACTTGAGCAGCAGCTCGGCACGCTCGCGCGTGTCGGCGCCGACTACGCGCAATCCCCGCGTTTCGGCGTATGCGCGCGCGAGCTGCTCGATACCCACGCCATTGCCGCGAACCTGTTCCAGAGTCAGCTGGTGGAATGATTTCGCCGATCCGCCCGCGCGCACCTTGATCCGCTCGAAGTGCGCAGCAATCGAAGGACGGCGCATCCAATCGGGCGCGGTGTTCCGGGTGTGGCGCTCGACGTCGAGCTCGACCTGGAGTTCTATCAGCCGCGGATCGAGTATCGCAGACAGCCTCTTCACCGGCTCGGAAGGCGTGGTGAGAGCCGAGCGAATGTCGGGATCGGGGAGGCGCGCCGAGTATCTCTGGCGCGAATCAGCCGCGCGTCCGCGCTCGCCGATCTCGACAACGAGATTCGATTCACCTTCGGCGGCGACGCGAATGCTGCATCGGATGCCCGCCTTGCGCAGCGTGTCGCTGTGAGTGTCGAGATACATCTCGCGATAAAAGCTGCGCACCGGCGGGCTCGACGAAAGGCCGAGCGGCAGCGGCGAATGAATCAGCTGCTCGAGCAGCTCCGAGGATACGACGTCACACCGAAGCTCGCGGACCATGGGGGAATCTGCCGGTCACCTGTGATTGTGTCAAAAGAAATCTCAGAATTGCCGGGCGGCTCCAGGATCGGAACCAATGGTGGCGATTCCCGTCGACGAGCGCCCGAGCCGTGGCAGCGTCGACAGGGTGAGTAGGCGTTATGCGCCGGGGCTTATGTGCCTTCCGATCTCCGCCCGCGCTTGGACAGATGCACACTCGTGCTTCAGCCGCTCCGTCGCGCCCGGCTGTTCTGCGATCCGCTCGCAAATGAAATTCCCGGCGATGATCCCAAGATCGAGACCCTTTCCTCTCTCTCGTCCCCAATAGCCGCTGAATTCGAGCACACACTTACTGACCGCGAGACTGCGGGCACTCAGCATCACAGTGTCGATAGCCCAGGGACGGACAGTCCGCTCGTGAACCGGTTCGACGCTAATCACAATGGCGCCAAGCGCAACTCCGCGCAGGATGTCATTCGCCTGATCGATCAAATTGCACTTACCCAGCTCGCGACCAATCAAAGGAGGCCACTTCCCTCCCTGCCTCGCCCTATCAATCGCCGCTGCAACTCGGGCGTGATCGATCGCACTCACCTTCCGTCCCCGGATCGCACGCCTTATGCGAAACCGCAGCGATCCCAACAGCTTTCCGGCAATGACGAGCAGTGGGTTCATTCAGCTATCTAATTCGAATCCGAGTTTCCGTAAAGAACAAAAAAACGGGCGACGGAGATCTCTCCCCGCCGCCCGCACCGTCCGCCGCGCTTGCAGCGCGCAGCGCCGTTCGCTGCCGTTAACTGCCAGCGCCCGGCATTCCGTTATTCAGTCCGCCGCTAATTCGACTTCCGCAAATCAATCGACCCGTTCACCGTGGTCGCGTGCAGCTCCCGCCCGCCGCCGCCTTTCGCCCCGCAGCCGTGGGCAGCACCCCCAAACCCGTCCGCTCCAGCTTCCCCCACCCTACGACCTGGCCGCGAATTGCGGCCGTTATGGACCGCAATACCACCCAGTACATCACCTGCCGGTACGTGAACCGCTGCAAAAAGATCACCCACGTCAGCGTCTTGTCCTCCCTCGGCTCCATCAAAAACGCTATCACTGCCGCAAGCCAATCGACGAGGAGGAAGAGCGCATAGAGCGTGAGGATGCTCTCGAGATTCACCAGCGCGTACTCCTCGCCGTGCTGAACCTTCACCAGCAGCACAGAAAACAGACTCCACACGAACAGCAGATCCGCGAGCGGCGATACTGCGGCGTAAAAGATTTGAAAGATCCAGAGATTCGGCAGCGCGACGAGGCCGAGCGATCCGTAGCGCGCGCGAAGCGTCATGTCCCGATGCTTCCACGCGCACTGCAGAGTTCCGAACGACCAGCGGAATCTCTGTCGCGCCAGCATCTTCATCGTACTCGGCGCTTCGGTGTACGCAATCGCATCCTCTGCGTACACGACTCTCTTCCCCGCTCTGCCGAGCGATAGCGTGAGATCCTGATCCTCGGCGAGAGTGTCGTCGCTGAACCCGCCCGCGGCGATCACGTCCGACTTTCTCCACGCCCCCACCGCGCCGGGCACGACGGTGATGCAGTTCAGCATCGCGAACGCACGCCGCTCGAGATTCTGGCTCGTCACGTATTCAACCGCCTGGAATCGCGTGACCAGGTTGGTGCGATTCCCGACCTTTGCATTGCCCGCAACCGCGGCGACGGTTGGATCGATCATCGGCGCGATTAGTCTCGCCACAGTCTTCCGCGTGAACTGGGTATCGGCATCGAGGCAGATTACGATCTCGTGCTTGCAGCGCTCGAGCCCATAGTTGAGCGCGCTCGCCTTTCCGCCATTCGTCTTTCGATAGGACGAAACGCGCGCATCCCCGCCGAAGGCCCGCTTGACGACTTCCAATGTGCCGTCGGGAGAACCGTCGTCAACGACCACGATCTCGATGTCGCCGCGATGCGCCTGCCTGAGAAGCGAACGCACGGTGGCCGATATTACGGACGATTCATTGTACGCCGGCACGATCACGCTGACGTCTGCGTTGTACGGAACGGGAATCTTCTTCGAGGCGCGATGCGCCGCGGCGAGGATCATGATGAACAGAAGCCGCAGCGCGCCGATGATCACCGCGGAGAGGAAGAACCAGTAAACGATCCACTCGATGGCCCCGATGGACGAGAACGCGATCAGCTCGATGTCGCGCGCGAACGTGCTTCCGGCGGAGAGGGGCGGGATCGCCGCGCTGGCGGGAATTCCAGCCAGCTCGGACAACAGCACGAGAGTGTCGCCCCGCGCGCGAAGCGAATCGATTATCGGCCCGAGCGCGGCGACGGTTGCGGCGCGATTTCCGCCGCCATCGTGAAGGAGAACTACGTTTCCGCTGTCGCGATCGACCAGCACGTTGTGGATGATGGTCGCAGCCGTCGTCCCCTTCACCCAATCCTCTCCGTCAACGCGAAGTCCGGCCGTCACGTAGCCTCGCTGAGTCGCGATCTCGACCGGGATCAGCTCGTCCGCGGTGGAGGGATTTGCGTCGCCGAGGAATGGCGGACGGAAGAAAACCGTGCGGCGGTTGAGCAGCGCTTCGAGCAGCCGCTCGTTGGCGTCGATCTCCAGCTTGGTGAGAAACTTCGGCGTCATCGCCAGGTTGGGATGCGAGAAGGTGTGATTCCCGAACTCGTGGCCCTCCCGAACTTCCCTCCGCAGCGTCGGAATGTGCGCCTCGACATTTCTCCCCACCACGAAGAACATCGCTTTCACGCCGCGCGATCTGAGCGTATCCAGAATCGCCGGCGTCCACGTGCCATCGGGGCCGTCGTCGAATGTCAGCGCGACGCGGTGCGCGCTCTTCCCATACCGCTCGACGACGAACGGCGTCGGGTATTTCGTGATCTGCTCCGCGTTCACCAGACCGAGCCGCTGATCGCCCGCGACCGTTCGCACACCGTTTGTCGGCGTCGCGGTCAGCCGGAGGATTTCGCCGCCGGGCCCGGCGAACTCCACGTCATAGCCCGATTGCACGTTGTGCAATGTCTTTAGTGCGCCGTCGAGGTTCGGGGCGTCGAGCGCCTCCCAGAGTGCACGGTCCTCTCCCCCCAGCCTCCAGATCGCAAAGCCGCCGGCGCCGAGCGAGCGGCCAATCCGCACTTCGTTGTAGCCGGTGATCGCGTCGCTGTACCAGGCGAGGTGATCGGTAGAGTCCGGGTCGGTCCACGCCACGTACGGACTGCCGCTGTTGCGATCGAAGTGGGTGACGACGTGATTCTCCCGCGCCCGCCACATCACTTCCTGAAATGTCATCGTCTCACCGGACGACAAGCGGTCGCCGTCGTTCCAATCGTAACCGTACGCCGCCACAGCGAGTATCGCCTTCTGTCTCGGCACGTACGCCAGCAGCCGGCTCGCCTGCGCCGCGTACCATCCCTGGCTCGCGATCGGCCCCGCGTCGCCGTGGCCGTAATGCTCGTCGTACAGCATCAGGAAAAGCTTGTCGTGCACCGCCGCTAGAGCGCGTATCAGCGCCGGGTCGGCGGACGGCGCGATCGTCTCCGATGTCACTGCGTGAAGCGGCGCGAGCTCATCGTGGAGTCGGCGTGAAAAGTCAATCAATCCTGCGTAGGAATCCTTCGGCACTTCCTCCAAATCCAATGTCACTCCACCGAGGCGGTACTTCTTCACCTCAGCCGCAAGCTGCGTGGCGATAAGTGCGCGCTGGGCAGGAGTGGACAGCATCGCGCGCACGCCTTCCGGATTGAAGTGCTCCATCCGGCGGTCGTAGTTGCTTACCATCAGCATCACCTTCGCCCGCTTCGAGGCCGGAAGCGAGTCGTACACACCATAGAAGCGCGCGAGCTGCTTCGCGCTTACGTAGCTGAGCGTGTCCGCCGTCGCGGGTACGAACGCCCATTCGAACACGATCCAATCCAGATTCGTCGCGTGCTCACGCACGGACGCGAGCGAGTTGTCGGCCCACGGAACGTAGAATCCGACCCGTAATCGCCGCGACGACGAATCGTCCACACCGCCGTTCATCTGCGCCCTGAAGATGCGAGCCGCATTCTTCACCGAGTTTACCGCGCGCCTCGCCTCGAGAACCGCGTACAGCTGTTCCCGCTTCAGCCGCCGCGCGCGCGCGCCGCGGGTGCCTGCAAACTTCGGAAGCGACTTCGACGATACTGCGACCGGTTTGAATTCCGGTATCAGCGGCGGGATGAGCACGCTCGCCACCAGCGCCAGCGTCAGCAGCGTCGTGACGACGCCGACGAACACGAGACCTCTTCTAACCCGCCGCCATCTGCGCCCCGTCTCGTCGCGGAATACCGAACCCTGTGAGGCGCTCACCTTTTTTCGGTGCCGAACGCCCGCCGCAGAGATTCAGCCAGTGCGCCGACGTTTCGCGCAGATTCATCCACCAGAGTGATGTGACCCACTTTTCGCCGCTCCGTTGGCGCCTTTCCGTACAGGTGCACGTGCGCGCCAGGAATCGACAGCAGTTCGGCGAGGGGCGGAATCTCACCGATGAGATTCACCATCGCCGCCTCACCCGCCGCATCCGCTTCGCCGAGCGGCAGCGAAAGAATCGCCCGCAGATGATTCTCGAACTGACTTGTCCGCGCGCCCTCGATCGTCCAATGCCCCGAGTTGTGAACCCGCGGCGCCATTTCGTTCACGAGGAGCTCGCTCCCACGCTGAAAGAATTCCACCGCGAGAACTCCGACGTAATCCAGCTTCTGCAGAATGCGCCGCACGTAATCCTCGGCGGCGCCGCGCAGCTGCAGCGACACATCGTGCACCGGAGCGCGCGAGACGCGCAGAATTCCCTCGCTGTGCTCGTTCTCGATGAGCGGGTAATACACTTCCCTGCCATCGTTGTCCCGCACTCCGATCATCGAAAGCTCGCGGTCGAACGCAACCATTTCCTCTACGATCACCGGACGTTTTCCGATCAGCTCCCACGCCGATGCCGCCGCATTCCGGTCGCGGACAGTGACCTGTCCCTTTCCATCGTATCCCATCGTCACCGTCTTGACGACGGCCGGAACGCCGGTCGAATCGAGGGCGCGCACGAGCTGCTCGAGCGAATCCGCGGCGGCGTACTTCGGGGTGGGAATCCCCAGCGAGCTGAAGAACTGCTTTTCTTTGAGACGATGCTGCGCGACTTCTAGCGCGGCGATCGGCGGATACAGCTTCACCCGCTCGGCGACGAACCGCGCCGCGTCGAGTGGAACGTTCTCGAACTCGAACGTCGCCACGTCGAGGCCGTCCACGAAACGCTCGAGCGCGTCTGTGTCATCGTACGGCGCGGCGATCAGCTCACCGAGCTGGCCGACCGGTGCGCCCGAGTTCGGATCGAAAAAGCGGAACTGGATCCCGAGACGGTACCCGGCTAGCGCGAGCATGCGGCCAAGCTGCCCGCCCCCGAGCACGCCGACTTTCACGGCTTTGGCGCCGGGTCGGGCTGGTCGAGTACCGCTTGCGTCTGCTCGTCGCGAAAAATTTTCAGCGCTTCGCGAAATTCCGGATGTTTCGCGCCGAGTATGGAAGCGGCGAGCAGCGCGGCGTTGATCGCGCCTGCCTTTCCGATCGCGAGCGTGCCAACGGGGACTCCGGCGGGCATCTGCACTATCGAAAGGAGCGAATCGATCCCCTGCAGCGACTTCGACTCGACGGGAACACCGAGTACTGGGAGCACAGTCTTCGCGGCTGTCATCCCCGGAAGATGAGCGGAGCCACCGGCGCCGGCGATGATCACTTCGATTCCGCGCTCTTCCGCATTCGATGCATACTCGAACAGGAGATCCGGAGTGCGGTGCGCGGATACCACCTGCGTCTCGAATGGAATGCCGAGCGCGGTGAGCATGTTGGACGCGTGCTGCATCGTCTCCCAATCGGACTTCGAACCCATTATCAGGGCGACGAGCGGTGCTCTGTTGCTCACGCTCAGCTCGTGAGCGATGATGAGACGGAAATCTCCATCTCTGCAACCGGCGCGCTGCGAATTTCGCAGATCAGCTCGCTGACACGAGTGAAGCTGCGCCGGTGGTGCGGCGTCACTCCGCTCGACATCAACCCGGCAAGGTGGTCTGGGGTCGTATATCCGGAGTTCCGGTTCCAGGTGTACGCGGGATATTTCAGCGCCAACAGCGACATCAGGTGGTCGCGCGTGACTTTCGCGAGAATGGAAGCGCAGGCGATGCTGTAGCAGCGCGCGTCGCCGTGCGGGATCGGGGTGTGCTTGACGGGAAGGGTGCGGATCCGGTTGCCGTCGATGATGACGTGGTTCGGCGCGACGTGAAGCCGGCTCAGCGCGCGCGTCATCGCGAGGCGGCTCGCCTGATAGATGTTGA
>JALYYD010000142.1 GCA_030946775.1 Gemmatimonadota bacterium | reverse complement strand
CAGTGCGATCGAATACGCGCGCAGCACTGGCGACACCACGCAGCATCAGGCCATTCCATCCTGCGAGTATCTTGTCGTCGAGTCCCGGCCAGACCCGTTTTGCGCGCGCCTCGTACAAAACGCTTTGCGCGCACTCAAGCCGGGAATGCATTTCGTCGATTCCGATTCCCGAGCGCGAGGCGGTTACGCCCGGCGCATCGCCGACGAAGAGAATGTTTTTCCCCTCGAAATTTCCGGCCGGCGACACCCCATAAAAGGATTTCACGAGGGCTGCGTCATCGCCGAGCAGTGTGTCGAGCTCTGATTCGGTCCAGAGATAGAAGAGCCCTTCGTGGCCTTCGCTGTCGGCGTCAAGTGAGGAGTAAAAACCACTTTCGGGCGAAGTCATCTCCCGCTTCACCCACTCGATGGAGCGGGCGGTTGCGATGCGAACTTCATCATCTTTTGTCGCCTGCCAGAGGTTGGAGCCGAGCCGGATGAGCAGCGCGTTGTCGTAAAGCATTTTTTCGAAATGCGGAACGAGCCACGCAGCGTCCACCGAATATCGCGCCATCCCGCCGCCGATCTGATCGTAGATACCGCCGCGCACCATCGCGCGAAAGGATTCGATCGTCATTTCGAGCGCGTATTTCTCGCCCGTGCGGCGCCAGTGGCGGAGGAGGAAGTCGAGCGCCATCGTCGGCGGGAACTTCGGCGCCGTTCCAAATCCGGAGTGCTCGACATCGTAGCTTCGCGCGAGGCCGCGGTACGCGAGCTCGAGAGTGCGCTTGTCGGGCGCCGCCGCACCGGGCTCCGTCGCCGCTGCGGAGCGGAGCGCGGTGGCGATCTGTGCCGCCGTCTGCGAGACGTTCTCGCGCTTGTCGCGATACGCATCGGCGACGCTGACGAGCAACCGCCTAAAGGAGGGAAGTCCGTGCCGGTCTTCGGGCGGGAAATACGTTCCGCCATAGAACGGCGCGCCGTCCGGAAGAAGAAACATCGTCATCGGCCAACCGCCGTGGCCCGACATCGCCTGGACGGCTTGCATGTAGATGCTGTCGATGTCGGGGCGCTCCTCGCGATCGACTTTGATGTTCACGAAATGCTCATTCATCAATGCGGCGGTCTCTTCGCTCTCGAATGACTCGTGCGCCATCACGTGGCACCAGTGACAGGCGGCGTACCCAATACTGAGAAGAATCGGCTTGTCTTCAGCTCGCGCCCGATCGAGTGCTTCCGGCCCCCACGGGTACCAGTCGACCGGATTGGCTGCATGCTGCAGGAGGTAGGGGCTTGTCTCGCCGGCCAGGCGGTTCCGCGGGTGTGGCTTCGGGGGCAGGCTGTTCATACGGATCAATGTATGGGGCCCCCGAGTGTTGACGGAGCTATCGGAAGGGGTATTGTTAATATGATACGGGGCGCTCATCCGCGTGTCGGTGGCCCCCGGGAAAAGAGGTGATGTAAAGCAGATGCCCAGAATCACAGTCATCGTATCACTTGCGGTTATCATCGCCGCAACCTCCGCCGCGACCAGAAGCGCCCCGCCGGCGACGAAAGGATCTCTTTCCGGAATGGTCGTGGACGCGGCCACCGGCTCGCCATTGAACGGTGCAAGCGTCGCGGTGAAGGGCACAGCTCTGCGCGGGAGCTCCGACGGCAACGGGGTCTTCTTCATCGACGAAGTTCCGCTCGGCCCGGCTGTTCTCGAAGTATCCCGCGTGGGATATAAGAGCAGGGGGCTCAGTATCGGAGTGACCGCAGAGGACCGAGCGCGGTGGACAATTGCGCTCACACCGTTGAAGCACTAGCTGCCGCAACGCAGTAGTTTTTCACGAATGGTCCTACTGTATGTCGCGCTTGGCGGCGCCCTGGGTTCCGTCCTGCGGTATGTCCTTGGCGGCTCGGTTCAGCGCGCGATGCACGCTGGATTTCCCTACGGAACGCTCGCGGTGAACGTCACCGGCTGCTTTCTTGTCGGAGTTCTCATCAAGCTGTTCATGAACGTCGAGCCGTCGGCTCCCACCCGGGAGCTTCTCGTCGTCGGGTTTTGCGGCGGATTCACGACGTTCTCTACCTTCAGCAGCGAGACGATCGGTCTCATCGAATCAGGTGACTACGCGAGAGCGGGGGGATACGTGCTGGCAAGCGTCGTGCTTTGCCTCGCGGCGACAGGCGCGGGAATGGCGGCGGTTCGCGCTTCGGGCTACGGCATCCATGCGGGGTGATCCTCCCTGCTGGTCACACCTCTTCAACGACTTTGATTCAGGAAATGAAATGAGCGATAGAAACACCGACGGCGGTGATCTCGAGAAGTTCTTCATCGCCAATCAGGCACGGATGGAGGAGGAGCTGTTCGACTTCCTGCGCATTCCGAGCGTGAGCGCAAAATCCGAGCACAACGCCGACACGGCACGCTGCGCGGACTGGCTGAAAGAGTCGCTCGACAGGATAGGCGTTCCGGCGACCATATATCCGACGAAGGGTCATCCGATCGTCGTAGGTGAATGGAGGAATGCCCCGGGCGCGCCGACGGTTCTCATCTACGGACACTATGACGTGCAGCCGGCGGAGCCGCTCGATCTCTGGACATCGCCCGCTTTCGAGCCGACGGTGAGAGACGGAAAAATCGTTGCCCGCGGCTCGGTGGACGACAAAGGCCAGGTGTTCCTCCATATAAAGGCGCTGGAAGCGCATCTCGTGACTCGCGGAAAGCTTCCCGTAAACGTCGTCATGATCATCGAAGGCGAAGAGGAAGTCGGCAGCGACAATCTCTGCGACTTCATCGAAGGTCATAAGGAGCTGCTGCAGGCGGACGCCGTCGTCATATCCGATTCGGCGATGTTCGCCGAGGGTCAGCCGTCGATTCTGTCATCGCTGCGCGGACTGGCTTACTTCGAGATCACCGTGCAGGGTCCGGCGGGGGATCTTCATTCCGGCAGCTACGGCGGCGCGGTCCAGAATCCGGCGACGGCGCTGGCAAGAATCATCGCCACCTTCCACGACGAAAACGGACACGTTGCCATCGGGGGCTTCTACGACAAGGTGGATGAGTGGACTCCGAAGGTGCGGGAGGGGATGCGCAAGCTTCCCTTCGACGATTCCCAGATGATGAAGGAAGTCTCCGTCGATGCGCTCGGCGGCGAGAAGGGATACACGACGTTGGAGAAGCTGTGGATTCGCCCGACCTGCGAGGTCAACGGACTGCTGAGCGGCTACACAGGAGAGGGGGCGAAGACGGTTCTCCCCGCCAAAGCGATGGCGAAAGTCAGCTGCCGGCTCGTCCCGCATCAGAATCCGAGGGAGATCGAGAAGCTGATGGCGGCTCACGTTGCGAAAGTGACCCCGCCAGGCGTGAAGGCGACGGTGAACGCGCTGCACGGCGGGTTTCCGTGGCGCGCCGATCTCGATGGGCCGATTTTCGAGGCCGCCAAGCGCGCGCTGGCAAAATCGTTCAGCAAGGAGCCGGTCATCGTCGGAGAGGGCGGGTCGATTCCGGTGGTGAGCGATTTTCAGCGGGTGCTGAACGCGCCGGTGCTTTTGGTGGGCTTCGGACTTCCCGGCGAAAACGCGCACGCTCCCGACGAATGGATGAGCGAAGAGAACTTTCGCATCGGGATGCGGGCGATGGCGGCGCTCTGGGACGAGTACGCCGCGGGTTGAGCGTTAGATGAGCGTGCGCGTCAGCGTTGACCGTGTATCCAAGCGGCACGGAAACGTTGACGCGCTGCGCGATGTGAGTCTCGAAATCGCGCCCGGCGAGTGCCTCGCTCTCGTCGGCGAGAGCGGGTCGGGAAAGACAACGCTGCTTCGCTGCATCAATCGTCTCGTCGAGCCGGATTCGGGCAGCGTTCTGCTCGACGGCGAGCCGGTATCGAAGCGCGACCCGGTGCTGCTGCGCCGATCGATTGGCTACGTGCCGCAGGAAGGCGGGCTTCTCCCGCACTGGCGAGTCGCGCGGAACGTCGCGCTTGTTCCCTGGCTCGAAGGCCGTGCGAAGGATGAGGCGACGGCGCGCGCGATGACTCTCGCCGGACTCGATCCAAAGACATTCTTGAGCCGATGGCCGCACGAGCTCTCGGGCGGTCAGAGACAGCGAGTCGCCATCGCGCGCGCTCTCGCCGGCGGGCAATCGCTGCTTCTCCTCGACGAGCCGTTCGGCGCGCTCGACGCGATCACCCGATCCGAGCTCCACTCGGCGTTCCGCGATCTGCGGCGCGAGGGCGGATTCACGTCGATCCTCGTTACGCACGATCTCCGGGAGGCGTCGCTTCTCGCCGATCGAGTTGCGGTGCTGCGCTCGGGAGTGATCGAGCACCTGTCGTCCGCTTCAGATCTCGCTTCGCATCCGCAGACCGACTACGTGCGGAAGCTGGCGACGCACGCGGGGCTGATCGCGTGAGGCGCGTCAATCCGCGTATGCGGCAGAGGCGGGCAGCGATCGTGATTCTCGCCGTGCTCGCTCTGGCGTTGTTCGCGGCGCGAGTGCTGCGCGCGCAGAACGGCAGTGAAGCCCCGGTCGTGGTGGCATCGAAGCCGTTTGGTGAATCGTTCCTTCTCGCCGAGTTGTTCGCACAGCTGCTTGAGTCGAATGGAATCTCGGTCGAGCGACGGCCGGGCCTCGGCGCAACCGAGGTTGCATTTGCCGCGCTTCGCACAAACGCGATCGATGTATATCCCGAGTATACAGGCACGGGGTTGATCGCCATCCTGCGCGACAGCTCCTCGTCCGATTCGCGAAGCGTCTTCGACAGGGTGTCACGCGAGTTCGCCAGCCGTTACGGCGTGCGATGGCTGGCGCCGCTCGGTTTCGAGAACACGTACGCGGTTGCAGTCACGCGGAAGACTGCAGAGAAATACAAGCTGCGGACGTTGAGCGATCTGTCACGCGTGGCGCCGACGCTCGTTGCCGGGCTCACGCCGGATTTCATCGGGCGCGCCGACGGGCTGCCCGCGCTGCAACGGAGATACGGGATGAATTTCGCGGGGGTGCGCCCGCTATCGCAGGCGCTCAAATATCAGGCGCTCGCCGGCGGGTCGGTGGGAATGATTGACGGATACTCAACCGATGGACTGATCAAGAAATACGATCTCGTTGTTCTGACGGACGACTTGCACGCATTCCCTCCGTACGAAGCGGCGGCGCTGGTCGGCCCGCGACTGGCCAGGACCCGCCCCGATGCCATCGCAGCATTGTCGCAGCTGAGCGGGCGTCTGGACGCCGCGACGATGCGGACTCTCAACGCAAGAATTGAAGTCCAGAAGGAGCCGATCGAGCGCGTCGCGCGCGACGAGTTGACGGCGCTCGGGCTTCTCTCCCGTAGCGCGCTGCAGGAAACGGAGGTCGCACACTCCGATGGATTCGGGACGTACCTCGTCACACACCGCGGAGAGCTCACCTCGCAGTTCATCCGGCACGTGATGCTAGTCCTCATCGCGCTCTTTGCGGGCATTCTTGTGGCTGTCCCGCTCGGACTCGTCCTGGAGCGGTCGCGCGGGTCGGCGGAAACGGTAATCCGCGGCGTCGGAGTGCTGCAGACGATTCCCAGCATCGCGCTGCTGGCGTTCATGATCCCGCTGTTCGGAATCGGCGTGTGGCCCGCGCTCGTCGCGCTCTGGCTCTACTCGCTATATCCGATTCTTCGCGCGACGTACACTGGAGTTCGGGACGCCGATCCGCCGGCGGTCCACGCTGCCCACGCGCTCGGGATGACCGGATGGCAGCTGCTTCGCTTCGTACGGCTTCCGCTCGCTACGCCGGTGATAATGTCGGGAATCAGAACCGCAGCGGTAATCACCGTCGGCACGGCGACACTCGCTGCGTTCGTCGGCGCCGGTGGGCTCGGCGAGCCGATCGCGACGGGACTCGCGCTCGCGGACAACAGAATGATTCTATCGGGAGCGCTCCCGGCGGCAGCGCTGGCGCTGGCGGCTGACGGCCTCTTGGCGCTTGTAGAGAAAGCGGTAACGCCGAGGCATCTAAAGGCGACTAGTGACAAATGACGAGTAAATGAATTCGGAGCTCGGTCTCTCCTCGTTCACTCGTCAGACGTCACTCGTCGCAGTCTAGAATCTCCAGTTCCTCACCAGAAAAATCCCCAGCGCGCTGGTCGTCCCGACGCGCTGCGCGGCCAGTGTCGGCTCGCGCAGCAGATAGCGCGTCTCGAGACTCGCCTCCAAACTGTAGCCGCGGTTTCCGCCGAACCGGTGCTGCAGCTGAAAGCCCGGCCGGTTGAGCGATCCCGGATCGAGCCGCGTCTTCACCGCGACGAAGGTGTGTGATTTGACGTATTTCCCGAACTCGACTTCCGTCGCCTTGAGGAAGCTGCCGACATCCGTCTGCACGTCCGCGGGAGTGATGTTGAACACATCGGCGCCGAGTGAGCGTGCCGCTTCACCGGCGAGCTGATCGGCGAAGACACCGAGGGCGACTCCGGCGAGCTGCCTGCTCGCGAGCGACGCTCCGGCACCGATGACGTTTCCCGGGCCGCTCGTGCCGTTTGTGAGTCCCGACCCTTCGAGCTGCACGAGGGACGACGACGAGCGTCCGAACGCCAGATAGCTGAGCAGATCGCTTTGCGCGATCGGCGGCTGCGCGTCGCTTTGCAGCGAGATGTGCGGGTTCTGCAGCGTTCCGCCGATGATGATCTGGATGTTGATCGCTTCGCGCGCCGGAAGTCTCACTTCATACTCTCCCGTAACCTGGAGGGTCGGGTTGAGCTCCGCCGAGTTGATGAAAGTCGCCGATCCGCGCTTGATGTTGAAGCGGCGGGTCATGAAGGTGTATTCCCCGCGCTCGCTGAGCAGCACTCCGTCGAGCACGAACGCTTCCTTGGCACGGTTGACGTGAATGCCGAGATCACCGTCGCTGTAAACCTCGACGTTCGCCTCGCGCGAGCGGACGAAAACGTCGCGGTCAACGCGCAGCGCCACGTCCATCTGGAGATTCGCCAGCAGCGGGGACTGAGACGGGAACAGCTCCTTGTTGGAAACCACCGCCGTGTCCATCACGCTGAACAGGGCGGGATCTCCGGCACCGATGATGTTCTTGTCGTCCGATGGCGGGATGTACACGACGCCGTCGCGGATGCGAACGTTGCCGGTGATGTGCGCACCCTTGAACGGGCCGTTCATCACCAGCTCCGCATCGGCGCGAAGCTGTCCCTTGTCATTGTCGAGAACGAGCGCGTTCGACGCGTCGAACCGGACGTCGAACGAGGGCTCGCGCAGCGAGCCGATTCCCACCCCGCCATAGAGCGCGATGCGGCCCTTGCTCTGTCCGACGATCGAGTCGATCACGACCGTGTCGCGCAGCATCCTGATCGAGGCTTCGATGTCGTGTACCGTAATACCGACCGGGACCAGCTTCGCCGATCCATCGTGAAGCGCGAGCTGCCCGGCCATGACCGGACGGTTCAACGTGCCCGTCACCTTGAAGTCACCTGTCGCCTTGCCCTTCACGTTCGCAACAACGTCGCTCAGCTGCGGCATCAAATCGAGTGGGAGACTGTCGGCCGTAATGTTGAGCGCGATCTGCCGGTCGCTCGGGAATCTGGAGCCGGTCACGCCGGTGAGAGCGAGATTGATCGGCACCGTTCCGTCAGCGATTATGATCGGCTGCTTGCCCGCGCGCATCGCCTCTGCGTGCCCGGTCAGCGTCTGGTTGGCGTAGTCCACCTTGCCGTGCACTTCGGGAACTGTGGTGCCGTTGTAAATCAGATTGGTCGCGCCGAACGCCCCGTTGAGTCGGGGATCCGACATCGTGCCGGTGGCGTGCGCGTCGAGCGAGATCATTCCCTTCGCGTCGATGTCCGTCTGCGTGATGGCGATGATGTCCTGGACGTCGAAGTTGTCCACCGCGAGCTGTAAATCGGCGCTCCCCGCTTTTGGCAGTAGCCCATTCAGATAGACGCGGCCGTTGGTGCCGTTCCGAAGCTCGAGCGTTTGAACTTCGATTCCCGCCTGTCCCCAGTGTATCGCGGCGACGCGCGTGCTCGACCAGGTCGTGGTGTCGAACCTCAGCTTCAGGTTGTTCAGCTGGAGGGTGTTTCGAATCTTGTCGAGGGTGTACTGGGCCGAGGCGGAATACACTCTGTGCGTGTCCTGACTGACGACGATGTCCGCCGTGCCGCTTGGCTTTTGGTAGCTCACTTTCCCGCTCAAGCTGTCGAGGTCGAAGCCCATCGCCCGCACTGCCAGGGCGTGCGCGTCGATAGTGACCTGAGACTGCGGCGTGCGCGCGTTGTTCCACGTGTAGCCGGCGCTGAACGCGCCGACGGTATTTCCCCGCGCCACAATATTCTTGCCCGAGGCGGTGCCGCGAAGATTGAAGTTGTGAATACTGCCCGTGGCCACGCCGTCCGCTTTGACCGATCCGGCGAGCTCGTTCATGCGCACTACCGCCGGAGTGTCCACGGCGAACTTCGGGAGTGACTTGCCTGTCGCGGCGCGCTCGACCTCCGTCGCCTTGTCTACGCGAATGGAATCAGCGCGCGCCTTGGAAATCCTGCGGGCGAGAATCCCTGGGCGCGGGCGCACGGGTGTCGTGTCCGGCGTGACGAGCGCAGCAATCTTCGACAGCGAGTCAATCGCGACGTGGTATGTGAGCTGGCCGCTCCGCCCCTCCGCCAGTCCGAAGCTGCCCTTCGCCTCGAAGA